>CALPWQ020000094.1 GCA_943327315.2 Chitinophaga pinensis | reverse complement strand
GTCGCACAGTACCCCATTGGAATCATTGATCACCTCTGGCAATACACCCACTCTACTGCCAATGACAGGTGTTCCTGTGAATAAAGCCTCAATAGATACAATGGAAAATGTTTCGTAGTCGGAACCATGAAGGAAAAAATCAGCTGAATGGTAATGCTGTGATAACTCCGTGTTGGCAATCTGTCCGGGCAAACAAAGGTCGATGTGTTTCACCAAAGCTTTTACTTGTGACAACTGTTCGCCTTCACCAACTAAGGTCAAAACGATTTTTCGATGTGAGGTTTTTGCAATCTCTTCCAAGGCACGCACAAAAACAAAGGGATTCTTCGGGGCCTTCCATGAGGCAACAGCGAGAAAATGCAGCACCTCATCATTTTTATGCTTGGGTGCGTAGTCAAAGTAGCTTTTCACCACATTCGGAATGACGTGAACTTTGGCTAGATCGCAAAACTGAACCATGGACTGTTTTAGAAGATCTGAGACGACGATGACACTCTTCGCACGGTCCAATACGAGTCGTCCTTCTTTACGGTGGGTATCGCGTGATAAAAAACCCGAAAGATGAGACCAATGTTCGATGTGAATGAAGGGCTTTTGAAACGTTTCCGCTAAGCGCATGGTACCGATTCCACTGGGAAAAAGCACATTCGACACGAGAAGATCAAAGGATTGAACATCGACACCTGTTTGATGCAAGGCCTTTTTCAAAAGTCTTTGCTGGTATTTGAGCGCGTAGTAAAACAACTTGTAAAATCGGCTGCGGAGGCGAATTTCGAGAATATCCAATCCATCCTTGTCAACTGCTCGTGAAATCTCTACTTTTCGAAGTGACTTGCCATATTCAATGGAAAAATTGACTACAGTCAAATCGCACAGTGCATTCAGACAAACGGCATGATTTCGAACAAAAATTCCTTTCAGGGGAAAATCTGAAGTGGGAAACCAATGTGCGATGAATAATACTTTTTGCATGCTGCCTCAATCCTTTGTTTCAACGGTATAATGATTAAAGGTGCTGAAATAAAGTTCAAATCAGCGCTAATCAGCACAAAAGAGAATTAGCCTTTTGCTTTTTTTAGATCCATAAATGCCACACCAGCAATAAGTAAAAACAAGAATCCTGTCCCTACGATTGCTAATGTATTGGATTGACGGTATTTCGGCAAGTCAAACTTAAACTCAATCTTATGCTTACCTGAAGACAATTCAAGTCCTCGCAACAAATAATTTGTCTTCACAATGTCAACCTCTTTTCCGTCAACGAATGCCTTCCATCCATCCGGATAATAGATTTCAGAGAAAACTGCGAATTGGTTTCCTTTACAATCTGCAGAGTAGACAATCTTGTTCGGTGCATAAGACTTCATTTTGATTGTCCCAATTCCAGAGAATTTGTTGCTTTTCAATTTAGAAGAAAACTCCTTCAACATCACGGCCTCATCGCGTACTTTGAATTCGTCGCTAACCTTTAGTTTAACCAATGGCTTAAAAGAACCTAAACTATCTGCAGACATCGTAAACAAAGGAATTAAATTCGTTACACCGTTTGTGTCACGCACCCAAAGTGCTTCTTGTCCTTCAGAAAGACCATTGGACAATGGAACAGTTAACGTGTCACGACCTAACAAGTACTGAAGATCTTCGCTTCCAAAAACAGCGGCCGATGTGGCTGGTTGACCATTCACCAGCAATTGTCCAGGACCTTGATTTGTAATCGCAAACTTATTTCCTAGCGCACGAATTTCATCGTTGGCAGTTTCCTTCACTTCAATATTTTTCACAAACCACGCGTTCCCCATAGCTGTTGGATTCGGACGTAAGGACTCCTGTTGAATGATGTACTTCACATTGAGCATATCTAATACCTTGTTGTTGGTGCGCGCCAAGTGGAAATCAAATACGTTTTGAATGTTTCTCAACTTCGCCCCGTGGTATCCACCCAACGATTTGTGGAAATACGATGCACGGGTGCTGCTCCACCCACCGTCGAAATCAAATACACGGTAATTCGTTGCAAAATTCAAGGCCGAATAACGATACGACTCGATGACACGACGCGCATCCGCTCCAGAATAATCCAAATCTTCTGCTTTTTCCTTTCCAACTTTCTCTGCCTCTGTCACTGCTTTTGCTACAGATGCATTCATCGTTTCCAATGTCATGATATCTATATCGGCTTTGTTTGGAGACAATGGATACAAAATACTTGGTGCTGCAGACCAATATTTCAAATTCCCTTTATCGTCTTCCTTTGAGCTTAAATAATTTTGATCTACAAAGATCAAATCTGCCAATACCAAAGCCGCAACACCAGCAACGATAAGTTCACTCGAGATGGCCGTGTAAAAAAACAAGGCCATTACACCGATAATCAAGAAAGCAAAGAGCAATGAACGGTTCATTGAACTCGAGAATATCTCTTGCCGCACACCTTTCATTAAGGTGTATTGATTGTTCAATTCATCCACCTTTGAATCAATGACTTGTTGGATTTGCTGTGGATTTGACGGATCAATTTTATTCTGAATAAGCACTTGTGGATCAATTTCACGAATCTGTTGAGCCACTTGAGCTGGATACGCATTCATCTGTTCGACCTCTTGCTTTGTTGTGAAATTATCTCCTAGCCCAACCGTTTTTACACCCAGTAAAAAGACAAAGAATGCCCCAGAGACAATCAAGAAATTGCGTTTTTGACTTTTGATTTCTTCACGTGATTCATACAAACGTTGCAAGAGCAACACGGCAATAATTGGAATACACAATTCAATCAACACCATGATGATGGTTACTGTTCTGAATTTGTTATAACCCGGCACATTGTCAATGAAGAAATCTGTCAAGCCCATGAAGTTTTTCCCCCATGAAAGCGCCAAAGCCAAGATGCTGATGACAAGAAACACCCACTTTGAACGGTCTTTGATGAATACCATACCCAACAGTGCCAAGAAGATTACCACGACACCTAAGTAAACAGGACCTGATGTCATGGGTTGATCACCCCAATACACCGGATACGGTGCGTTCATCACGGCATTGATGTCCTCCATTGAACGGTCTGAATTCTCCACCATTTCACCGAAACCACTGTCTGCCAAACCAACAGATGCTGAACCTTTCACATATGGAGAAACTAGCGTAAATGACTCGCCAACACCATAACTCCAATTGGTGATATAATCTTTGTCCAAGCCTTCTGTGTTGTTTGTCGCTGGTGTGCCATTCGGATTAATCGTTACATCATTTCCTCCACGAATGGTATGTTTCGCATAATCGTTGGTCAAGGAGATATTTCCATAATTGATAAAAACAGCAAGCATGTATGCCGCCATGACACTTCCAGAAGTAATCAGAAACTTCTTGAATTCTTTGGTCATGATGGCTTGAATCAACTCATAAACTCCCAAACCAGCCAACAAAAACGCAAGGTAATACGTGACTTGAAGGTGATTGTTTGCCAATTCGTAGGACATGAACAATCCAGAAAGCAAGGCGCCCCATTTCCAATTGTGCCTATAGGCCATGATGAATGCTCCTACCACAGGAGCCATAAGTGCTACTGACATTGCTTTCGAGTTGTGTCCAGCTTGAAGTACAACGATCTCATAACTGGCAAATGCAAACGCTACCGCGCCAATAAATCCAATCAAGGGCTTGATGCGCATGCACATGGCCAACAAATAGAATCCTAGCAAATGCAGCAAGAAAATACCTGATGGTACACCAAAGAATCCTAAAAACCACAATGAACTTTGTTGAAAGAAATTCCCACCGTACAAGGTTGAAATCTGAATCGTTGGCATTCCGCCAAACATTGAATTTGTCCACAATGGCTCTTCATGTGCTTTTTCACGAAAGGCTTGAGTTTCTTTAGACATACCGATGTATTGTTCAACATCGTGCTGCTTTAGTCGGTTTCCATCGAACTCAGGTGCGAAATACGCATACATGATGACAATGAATGCCGCAAGTACGGCGAAGTGAGGCCAATTCTTTAGAAAGAAATTCTTCATAACAAAAATTTGAGGTAAAAATAGAGATTTTATCAGACCTGCGTTCAATCGACTTCTTCGAAGTCAACATCTTCTACATTTCCATTGGGCTTGTTTGTTTTCTTTGGGTTTCGAGCAAAGACATTCACCTTACCAAAATTTTTCAGTTTCTGATTGCGTTCGTCTTGAAATTCACGTTGCTGTTTACTCATCCGTCTCTCCGCGTCCATGTTGCGTTTGGCATTCATCAATTGACCGATAAAACGCAGGAGGACAATCGCCCCAATAACAAAAAGGATCGTTCGAAAGGCATTCGTTATTCCAGCTTCAACAACCACTATTTCGATAAATGCATGTTGCGCTCTGAATAGATCTTCGTGAAGAATGGATCCTTCAGGTTCTTGATAAAGCGAATCGCCTCTCCTGTAGATTTCATTTCAGGACCAAGCTCTTTCTTGACATCCGGAAACTTCTCATAGGAGAATACTGGAATCTTGATCGCATAGCCTTCTTTCCTCGGATTAAAATTGAAGTCCTTCACCTTCTTCTCACCCAACATCACTTTTGTAGCATAGTTTACATAGGGTTCATCGTAGGCCTTTGCAATGAATGGCACTGTTCGTGAAGCACGTGGATTGGCTTCGATCACGTACACCTTATCATCTTTGATGGCGAATTGAATGTTGATGAGTCCAACCGTTTTCAATGCAAGGGCAATCTTCTTTGTGATGTCTTCGATCTGCTGCATCACAAAGTCACCAAGGTTGTATGGCGGCAACACGGCGTATGAATCCCCTGAGTGTATTCCTGCAGGCTCAATGTGCTGCATGATTCCGATGATATAGACATCCTCTCCATCACAAATGGCATCTGCTTCGGCCTCAATGGCGCCGCCTAAGAAGTGGTCAAGCAAAATTTGATTGTTTCCCATTTCATTGATGATATCCACCACGTGGTGTTCGAGTTCCTCTTTGTTGATGACAATCTTCATTTTTTGTCCACCGAGGACATAAGAAGGCCGCACCAACAATGGAAATCCTAAATCATCCGCCAATTCCAATGCTTGTTCAGCGCTTTCCACCACTCCGTATTCAGGAAAAGGAATGTTATTTTCTTCCAAGACTTTCGAGAAGCGGCCTCTATCTTCTGCCAAATCCAAGGCGTCGAAACTTGTCCCAAGAATCTTTATGCCATAGCGCTCCAATTTTTCAGCCAGTTTGAGCGCAGTTTGACCACCCAACTGAACAATCACGCCTTCTGGTTTTTCGTGTTCAATGATGTCAAAAATATGTTCCCAGAATACAGGTTCGAAGTACAATTTATCCGCTGTATCAAAATCAGTAGATACTGTTTCAGGGTTACAGTTGATCATGATGGTTTCGTACCCACATTCTTTCGCTGCCAACACACCATGCACACAGCTGTAATCGAACTCAATCCCTTGACCAATTCTATTTGGTCCTGAACCAAGAACGACCACCTTTTTCTTGTCAGAAACAACACTTTCGTTCTCGAACTCAAATGTAGAATAATAGTAAGGTGTTTTTGCTTCAAATTCAGCCGCACACGTATCCACAAGCTTGTAAACGCGTTTGATTCCAAATTCCTTGCGTTTCACATATACTTGAGACTCCAGACATTGCATCAAATGTGCAATCTGACGGTCGGCATATCCTTTTTGTTTCGCTTCAAACATCAATTCTTTCGGAATTGTGTCCAAGCGGTATTTTTCGATGCGGCGCTCCAATTTAATCAAGTCCTCAATTTGCTTCAAGAACCAAATGTCGATCTTTGTTTTCTCAACAATCTTTTTAAACGGAATACCCAGTTTAATGGCATCGTAGATGTGGAAAAGTCGATTCCAACTGGCAAATTCCAAGCTGTGCAAGATCTCATCTTGATTTGTCAATTCACGGCCATCGGCACCTAAACCATTTCGATTAATTTCCAAGGATTGACATGCTTTTTGCAAGGCCTCCTGGAATGAACGACCAATCCCCATGACCTCACCTACTGACTTCATTTGTAAGCCAAGCTGACGATTTGTTCCTGGGAATTTATTGAAGTTCCATCGTGGAATTTTCACAATCACATAATCCAATGTAGGTTCAAACAAAGCCGATGTTGTCTTAGTGATTTGATTGCTCAACTCGTTCAAGTGATAACCGATCGCCAATTTGGCCGCTATCTTCGCAATCGGATACCCTGTGGCTTTTGATGCCAGTGCCGATGAACGAGAAACGCGTGGGTTGATTTCTATAGCGATGATGTCTTCGTTGTTGTCTGGAGATACTGCAAATTGAACATTACATCCACCCGCAAAATTGCCAATCGAGCGCATCATCATAATGGCCATGTCACGCATCCTTTGAAAAGTGGTATCCGAAAGTGTCATTGCAGGAGCTACAGTGATTGAATCTCCCGTATGAATTCCCATCGGATCGAAGTTCTCAATTGAACAGATAATCACGACATTGTCATTCGCATCGCGCAACAACTCCAATTCATATTCCTTCCAACCCAATAGGGCTTTATCAATCATTACCTCGTGAATTGGAGACAATTGAAGTCCACGTTCCAATAAGTTGTCAAATTCTTTGGCTTCGTATAAAATAGATGCTCCCGACCCCCCCAGTGTATAAGATGGACGAATACAGAGTGGAAATCCAAATTCTTGTGCGATTTCTTTTCCTTCTAAAAATGACTTTGCCGTTTTTTGAGGAGCCATTGGAACACCAATTTCAAGCATTAAATTCCGAAATGCTTCGCGGTTCTCAGTAATTTCGATGGCATTGATATCCACACCTATAAGGCGTACACCATATTCCTCCCAAATCCCCATCTCATCGCATTTGATGCATAGGTTGAGGGCTGTTTGTCCTCCCATGGTTGGAAGTACGGCATCTATCTTGTGATTTTTTAAAATTTCAACGATGCTCTCCGTTTCGAGTGGCAGCAGATATACATTGTCTGCAACAACTTTGTCGGTCATGATGGTCGCTGGATTTGAATTGATCAAGGTCACTTCAATCCCTTCTTCACGCAATGAGCGAGCTGCTTGAGATCCAGCGTAATCGAATTCACATGCTTGACCAATGACAATTGGGCCGCTTCCGATGATGAGTATTGACTTAAGGGAGGTGTCTTTTGGCATTGCCTGGACTTTAGAGGTTCAATTTCTTAATGTATTCAACAAATTGAGAACAAATTTAAGCAAATCAAGCAAGGCAAAATGAGAAAATTGGATGTGTTTTTAACAAAATTTCCTTGAATCATAGATGTGTCATTTTAGACATTTTAAAAATTGATTATCAATGCTTTAGAGATAAAACAAAACCTGTTGTGCGATGGCAAATTGTCAATAACTGCTCAAAAGAATTTGATGCTGCACAATTCAAAATTTGATTCCTTCGGAAATTCAATGGTTCGTAACTTCGAGGTATCATCTGTCTTAAAATCTTAAAATCATGATATCTTGAAGTCTAAAGAATTTGATGCTGCGCAATTTAGAATTTGATCCCTTCGGGAATTCAATGGTTCGTAACTTCGAGGTATCATCTATCTTAAAATCATGATATCTTGAAGTCTAAAGAATTTGGAAGCTTAAAAATCGAATTGGAACTAACTCGTAATTAGTAACTCGTAACTTTTTTAAGTCCATTGTCCTTCGAAGCTCACAGAGCGAAGAAGTGTCTATTGTCTTAAAGTCTTTTGTCCACTTTAACTATCTTTGAAAAAAATGCACCATGAATACAATTTTGGACCATACAGCCATTGAGCAGAAGATAAACCGTTTGGCATTTGAAATCTTAGAAAACACATTTGAGGAACCTGTTATTTTCATCGGGGGAATTTGTGGAAATGGGTTTCAAATGGCGAATGCCTTGGCGTCCATTATTCAAGCCAATTCTGACCAAACAATTCATGTGTTCGAAATCATTGTCAACAAAGAAGAACCTTGGAAGGATCCGATTGAACTTTCCATTCCTGATTCGGACCTGAAAAATGCCTATATCCTTTTGGTGGATGATGTACTCAACTCCGGAAAAACGATGCAATATTCATTGATTAAATTCCTTGAGCGCGCAACGAAATCGATTAAAACAGTCGCTTTGGTAGATCGGACACACCGTCGCTATCCCATTAAAGCGGATTTCGTTGGATTGAGTTTATCTACGACCTTGAAAGAACGTGTCGAAGTAGAATTTAAGGACAACAATTCAAGAGCTTACCTCGTTTAATGCCATGAAGAAAACCACAGAATCATCCTCTCATTATTCTGACCTCGAGAAAATGTCGAGCGAGGATTTGTTAATCAATATCAATCGAGAAGATCAAACGGTTGCTTTGGCCGTGGAAAAAGAAATACCTAACATCGCGGCATTGGTGAATGCCTGTCACGAACGAATGAAGCGCGGTGGACGATTGTTTTACATTGGCGCTGGAACTAGTGGCCGACTCGGTGTTGTGGATGCGAGTGAATGTCCACCTACCTTCGGCGTGCCGCACGGATTGGTCATTGGAATCATTGCCGGAGGTGATACAGCCATTCGCAAGGCGGTTGAATTTGCCGAGGATGACCGTGAACAAGGATGGAAAGACTTATTGGAATATCAAATCAATGAGACAGACACCTTGGTTGGAATTGCTGCATCGGGTTCAACACCTTATGTACTTGGTGCCATTGAGATCGCTAAAAAACACGGGGTACTAACCGGTGGGATTTCGTGCAATCCAGGTTCACCTTTGTCACTGTCTGTAGCGTATCCAATTACACCTGAGGTTGGACCAGAATTCGTGACAGGGAGCACCCGTATGAAATCTGGAACAGCGCAAAAAATCGTCTTAAACATGCTGTCTACTGCGCTGATGATCAAGCTTGGTCGGGTCAAAGGAAATAAGATGGTGGACATGCAATTGAGCAACAATAAGTTGATTGATCGTGGAGTTAAAATGATCATGGATGAGATTGATGTAACCTATGAAACGGCAGGAAAACTGCTCAATGAACATGGCTCCGTGCGCAAAGCAGTAGCGGCCTTTCAACAAAACAATTAAAATCGAATCATGAGCACTTTTTGGAAAGAAACACTTTTAAATGCGGCACTGGTATTTGCGGCATTGTTCATCGGAGGAGCAGTGAACATGCTTTTTGTGAATCTGGGTGGCCTACTCATCGACGCACCTGAAGGAGCCGACATCACGACAATGAAAGGACTGAAAGCAAGTATTCATTTGTTCAAGCCAATCAATTTCCTTTTTCCCTTTATTGCACATGCGTTTGGGGTATTGGTATCTAGTTTTTTGGCAACAAAGTTTTTGAAGAGAAATCAAATCGCGATGGTTGCAGGAATCGTTGTGTTAAATTTTATTGGTGGATTGATGATGGTGATCGAATTACCCGGTTCACCATTGTGGTTTGACTTAACAGACCTTATTTTAGCTTATGCACCGATGGGTTATCTTGGTTGGGTTTTAGCTGGAAGAAAAAATAATTATGGTACGAGTCGTTAGTCGCTCATTCATTTTACCATTAAAAATTCAATTCAGTTGAAAGCCCCTCATTTAATGCCGTTTAAAGACGATTTTCAAGAAATTGAACTTCCAACTCAACTGTCCTACCCTTTTTACTATGAGCCACACCCATTGGCGCTGTTGGCGGCGGGAGAATTGAAAGCGTATTTAGAAAATCAACAAGACTGGACACATAACTTTGGTTTCGAAGGTCAAGACAAAGCTACAGCCATTGGAAAAATGTTTGGTGTTTTGGTCGTTCGCTCGGCATCAGGAACTCTAGGATATATCGCTGCCTTTTCGGGTAAACTCGCTGAAAGCAATAATTTTCAACAATTCGTGCCACCAGTCTTTGACACATTGGCTGAAGAAGGATTTTACAAACAAGGTGAAGCGCTGAACAACGAGACGAATGCTCAATTGCTTGAATGCGAAACCAACCCCGACTATCTCGCATTGATTGAAGAGCGGACAAGAACAATTGCCGAAGCGACAACGCAAATTGAAGGACTGAAAACGCTCATTCGTCAAGGAAAAAAAGAACGCAAAAATAGGCGCGATTCACTTGAGGAAAGTGCGACAGACCGTCTGGAAATTTTAGAAAATTTAAGGCGAGAAAGCATCAAGGAGCAATACACCTTAAAAGATGTGAAGTCTTTATTTGATCAATCTTTGAAAACCATTGAAGAAAAAATCGGGGTGCATGAGCTGATCATTTCTGCGTTAAAAGAAGAGCGAAAAACCCGTTCATCTGCCTTGCAACAGCAAATTTTTACGCAGTATTCCTTTTTGAATGCCCGAAAAGAATCAAAAAGTTTAGGGGAAATTTTTAGCAGTGCTTCTTTTGCGACTCCGCCTGCTGGTGCTGGTGAATGTGCCGCGCCAAAGCTCTTTCACTATGCATTTACCCACAACCTTCAACCGATTGCGATGGCTGAATTTTGGTGGGGACAATCGCCCAAAGGTGAAGTGCGCGTGCATGGACAGTACTACCCTGCATGTCGGGGAAAATGCGAACCAATTCTAGGACACATGCTCACAGGACTTGAGGTCGAAGCAAATCCAATGTTGCTTAATCCTGCAGAAGGAAAAATGCTAAAAATTGTCTTTGAGGATGAGTCGATCATCGTCATCAATAAACCCGCTGAATTTTTATCTGTCCCGGGGAAATCAATTGATGATTCCGTATATAGCCGAATTCGCGACATGTATCCCGAAGCGGATGGTCCTTTGTTGGTGCATCGTCTAGACATGTCCACTTCAGGTATTCTACTCGTTGCAAAAAATCGTGAGGCGCATCGAAAACTTCAAGATCAGTTTATTCGCAGAAAAGTAAGCAAACGCTACGTGGCCTTGCTGAATGGTATTGTAGAAAAAGATGAAGGCAGCATTGATTTGCCGCTACGTGTTGATTTGGATGATCGTCCACGTCAAATGGTCTGCAACACCTATGGGAAAAGTGCGCGTACGAACTATACAGTTATCGAACATGTGAACGGGAAAACTCGTGTTTATTTCTATCCTGTAACTGGGCGAACACATCAACTCCGCGTGCATTCAGCACATTCTCTCGGGCTGAACTGTCCAATTGTTGGTGACGATCTGTATGGTTTACGGGCTGAGAGACTTTGTTTGCATGCCGAAAGTTTGACCTTCAAACATCCTAAAAGTGGAGAAATGATGACCTTTCAACTTGATCCTGAATTCTAAAATCTAGACCATGGAAGATGCTACAAACTACCAGTCCCTAAACCGTCAATCGTGGAACTTGCGCGCCGCAGCGCACTGGAAAGGCGACTTTTATGACGTACAGGGTTTTATCGAAGGGAAAGAAGTACTGAAGTCCATCGAATTGGATCTCTTGGGAGATTTAGCAGGTAAGAAAATCTTGCATTTACAATGTCATTTCGGTCAAGACAGCATTGCGTTGGCGCGTCATGGAGCCCTAGTTACCGGTATCGATTTATCTGACGATGCCATTGCAAAAGCAAATGAACTCAATCATTCCTGCGAACAAGCGGTTCAATTCATTTGCTGCGACATCTATGATTTACCCAATCACCTGAACGAAACATTCGACATCGTTTTCACCTCCTATGGCACAATTGGTTGGCTACCAGACCTCGACAAATGGGCGAACGTGATCCAACACTTTCTCAAACCGGGTGGTCAATTCGTTTTTGCCGATTTTCATCCTTCCGTTTGGATGTTTGACGATGATTTCAAAGACGTGAGCTACAACTACTTCAACGACGGACCGATCATCGAAACACAAACGGGCACCTATGGCGATAAGTCCGCCGATTTTAGCACGACCTATGTGATGTGGAATCATGGAGTCGCTGAAATCTTCAATGCATTGACAAAGGCGAAGTTGCGCATTGAGGTCATGCAAGAATTTGACTACTCCCCCTACGATTGTTTTCGTCACACCGAAGAATTCGAACCAGGAAAATTTCGCGTCAAGCACCTAGAGAACAGAATGCCGATGGTGTTGGCAATTAGGGCGAGCAAGTAGTTGACATAATGACGAGTTACGAGTTATGAGTTATAAGTTATAAGTTATAAGTTACGAAATTTGATGCTGCGCAATTTGATGACTACGTCAATTTGGAATTTGATGCTGCGCAATTCAGAATTTGATGCCAAAGGCAATTCAGAATTTTAACCCTTCGGGAATTTGTTAATTCGAACCTTCGACATCTAATCTGTCCTGATATCTTGCAAACTTAAGTATCGAAGTTGGCTCTAACTCGTAATTCGTAATTAGTAACTCGTAACTTTTTTAAAGTCCTAATGTCTTAAAATCCTAACATCTTGATGTCTAATGGAATTTGATGCCAAAGGCAATTCAGAATTT
>CALPWQ020000093.1 GCA_943327315.2 Chitinophaga pinensis | reverse complement strand
TGGTGTTTCAAATCCAGGAAAACGACTCGACAAATACGCCTCCGTCACATACCCAATTTCCGCTTCGGGAAGGTATGTTTTCCAGCGTTCATCATTGGTTAAAATCCCCATACGAACATTTCCCAAAGGACGCGTCAAAGTCAATGGTGCGAAACGCAAATGCATGGCATGGTCATCAAGTACGATTTTCATACGCCGAAATTAATGTTGTTTTTTTCGAAATGAGAGTCAATCCAATAAATGTCAGTAAACCATTCAAAATCAACAATTCATTCCCGAATTTATATCCGCTCATGAGCGACTCAGAATTTTTATCCAGCCAATAACAAGCGAGTGGAACAAGAATGCAGACGACAGGAACAAACCATTCGTTCAGTTTACGTTTGGTGAAGATTCCAAAGGAGAACAAGCCCAAAAGTGGCCCGTAGGTGTACCCTGCAATGGTCAAAATCAGCCCAATTAAATCAGTACTAGGATTGGCATCTACATACCATTTGGTGAGTAAAATAATCCCCAAGAACAAGAGTGAAAAGCCGATATGAACAAGCAACTTCAGGCGCTGACGTTCCTTTTCCTCGCGTTTATGAAAGTTCAAGAAGTCGATACAAAAGCCTGTGGTCAAGGCCGCCAAGGCACTATCTGCTGATGCATACGATGATGCAGTTATTCCAAGCAAGAAGAAAATTCCAGCAATTGTACCGAAGTTATTCAGCGCCAAGGTAGGGAAGACATGGTCCGTTTTTACATTCTCCCCTGCCATGGGCAAATCAACTCCCTTGGCTGCAGCATATACATACAAAGCGCCACCGAGCAATAAAAACATGAAATTCGTCACCACCAAAATCGTGGTGAATGAATACATGTTCTTTTGCGCATCACCAATGGATTTACACGTCAAATTCTTCTGCATCAAGTCCTGATCGAGCCCAGTCATGGCGATGGCGAGAAACATTCCACCAAAGAATTGCTTCGGAAAGAAGAGTTTAGAATTGGGATCGTCGAAAAAGAAAATTTGCGTCATCGAACCTCCCGTAGTGGTTTTTGTTTGACTAATCATCTTGTACAAACCAGAAAAATCAACATGCAACACATTGGCAATGATGATGGTACAAATCACTACCGCACTGACAAGAAACAAGGTTTGAAAGGTATCGGTATACACAATGGTTTTGATTCCTCCTTTAAAGGTATACACCCAAATTAAAGCGATGGTAATGACCGCTGTCAACCAATACGGCACATTCAGATCCTCAAAAAGGAACAATTGCAGCACAATCGTCGCCAAGTACAAGCGCGTAGCAGAACCCAATGTGCGGGAAAGGATGAAAAAAGCAGCTCCAGTTTTATAGGAAACCACCCCAAAGCGGTCCCTCAAATATTCATAAATCGACGTGACATTTAAGCGGTAATAAAGCGGCATGAGTACTTGTGCAATGACGATATAGCCAATGACATAGCCCAAAACAATTTGAAAATAGGCCATTCCTTCTGTCAGCACTTTTCCCGGAACAGAAATGAACGTCACCCCAGAAAGTGAGGCGCCAATCATTCCAAATGCGACCAAGTACCAAGGACTTTGTTTATTTCCCGTAAAAAAAGACTCAGTATCGGCATTTCTTGAGGTGATCCAAGAGATAAAAATCAAGACGGAAAAATAGGCAACAAGGACAGTAATGATAATTGGAGTGCTCATTTGTTCGGTTCTACTGTTGAAATTAGTATTAAAAATCAATCACATGGGACAAAGCACATGCTATCTTTTGTCAAAGGTAATTTTATCTTTGCAAAAACGCCAACAACATGGATGCCTTGCTTCAGATTGCTTTAATCATTTTCCCAGCGGGAGGTGTATTGCTTACAACCATCTTTTTCCTTCGTCGGGAAACGTCCAAAGAGTTGCATTCAGCACAAATTGAATTAAAAAAACAACGTCAAGAATACTTCTTACCAAGTCGTGTGGAGGCGTATCAGCGATCAGTACTTTTTATGGAACGTATTCATCCGAACAGTTTGGTGATGCGATTGCACAATGCTGGACTACCAGCACGCGCGCTTCAAGCCGACTTTCTGAAGGCCATTCGTGAAGAATACGACCACAACGTCGCACAACAATTGTTTGTTTCACCACAAGGCTGGCAAATGGTAAAAAACTCCAAGGAGGAGACGATTAAAATCATCAATATCGCTGGAAATCAAATGACAGCCACCTCAACAGGAATGGAATTATCTGCAAAAATCTTTGAAATTGTGGCTGAGGTCGGTGAACTACCGAGCGAAATCACAGTCACCTTCCTAAAAAACGAACTTCAAGACTTGTTCTAACCTCAGGTCATTAGAACGATGATGTCGTCAATTTGAATGAGATCACCTGGAATAAGTTTCGCGCGTTTTCTATATTCAATCTCTCCATTTCGTGAGACCTCTCCGCCTTCAACAATGTGTTTGGCATGTCCACCCGTTTCTGCAATCCCCAAAGCTTTTAGCAATTGAATCAACTCAATGTACTCCCCCACAATCTTAAATTCACTTTCCATTTTTACGCAGCATTTCGTTGAATAATATATATAGTTTTTCGGCCCCCTGAAATGACGACACGGTGCCGTTGAATACATTTTTTTCCATGTCCATCAGCGCTTTATGCATTTCTTGATTGCCGAAAAATTCATGCAAAATCATTTCTTTCAAACTTTCATTGAGCCAGTAACAATCTTGTTTTTTTCGATTTTCATCAAACCATCCATTGATCCGTGTGGTGTTCACGTGCGATTCGATCGTCGACCACACCTTGTCGATATTTACGTTCTGCAGAGCACTACATGTAAACGACGGCGCAATCCAAGCGCTTGATTTGGGAGGAAAAAGATGCATCGCATTCGCGTACGATCGTGCAGCCATTTCCGCTTTCTTCATGTTTTCACCGTCGGCTTTTGTAATGACCAAGGCATCGGCCATTTCCATGATGCCACGTTTAATTCCTTGCAACTCATCTCCTGCCCCTGAGAGCATCAACAAGAGAAAGAAATCGACCATGGAATGCACCAAGGTTTCTGATTGCCCCACACCGACCGTTTCGATGAGAATCACATCAAATCCCGCCGCTTCACAGAGGTAAATGGCTTCGCGCGTTCTGCGAGCAACACCTCCCAAAGTTCCACCAGCCGCCGTCGGACGAATAAACACATTGGGATGAACAGACAAGTGTTGCATGCGGGTTTTATCCCCAAGAATGCTTCCGCCGCTTTCCTCACTCGAAGGATCAATAGCGAGCACGGCTAATTTCAATCCTTTGTCAGCCAAGAAACAACCAAATGATTCAATAAAGGTGCTTTTTCCAACCCCGGGAACCCCTGTTATGCCAATTCGAATGGATGAATGTCCAAGTCTTATAGCGCGATTCACCAATTCATTGGCTACATTCCGATCACTATCGAGGGTGCTTTCAAGTACTGTAATTCCTGCGCTTAGTGCCTCCTTATCTCCTTTGATGATGCGTGGAAATAACTGATCGGCAGAGCGGGAATCTTTCCGTTCTTTGCGTCGCCGTAGCCATTCTTCCAAATGTTGCTCATCCATGGAGAACAAATGTATTTAAAAGTTCGCTGCTTTGGCAACTTTCTTAATTTTGTCGCATGACCAAAATCGGGCTTTTATCGGACACACATGGTTTTGTAGACCCAAAGATTTACAACTACTTCAAGGATGTCGATGAGATTTGGCATGCTGGGGACATTGGAGACATTGCGGTGATTGATGAACTGAGGAAATTCAAGACCTTGCGAGGTGTGTATGGCAATATCGATGATCACCTCATCCGCACTGAGATGCCCGAATTCAATCGATTCATGTGCGAGGAAGTTGATGTTTTGATTACCCATATCGGCGGAAAACCAGGAAAATACGCCAAACCTGCCTTTGAGGTCTTAGAAGAAAAAGCACCAAAGCTCTTCATCTGTGGGCATTCACACATCTTACTCGTAAAGATGGATCCGAAGTACAATATGCTGTGGATGAATCCAGGAGCCTGCGGATTTAAAGGCTTTCACAGTGTAAAGACCATCCTTCGTTTCAGCATCACTGGAGATCGCATACACGATTTAGAAGTCATTGAATTGGGAAAAAGAGTTTAATTTTAAAATTTAACCTTGATATTTGCGTTAGTTGTGCCGATAATAAAAAACATGAACCGAATGATGGTCCGAATAGTCCTCTTCTCCTTTTTCATCATAAGTGCTATGAATGCAACGGGACAAACGGGCGGCACCTATGCCTTTCCCCTCCTCGATCTCACCTTCAATGCACGCTCTGCAGGACTCGGCAATGAGTTCATTTCCGTAAAAGATCAGGATATCAATCTCGGCATGACCAATCCTTCCTTATTGAACTCCAAAATGCACAACTCCATTTCCGTAAATCAGGCATTTTTAGCCGGTGGCATAAACTACGGAATGCTGGCCTATGGACGGAATATGTTTGGCGGAGTTGTGAGCACTTCGATGCGCTATGTCAACTATGGAGAGTTTCGTTACACAGATATCACTGGTGCTGATTACGGAAGTTTCCGTCCATTCGAATGTATCGTTGGTGTAGGTTATGGCAAACAATTGAATCCACGCATTTCGGTGGGTGGGAATTTGAACCTCCTCTATTCACAACTCGAAATTTACAATGCCTTGGGTGCCTCCATCGATTTAGCAGGAACCTACACCACTAAATCAGAGAATCTATTGGTCACTGCGGTGATGAAAAATGTCGGTTACCAGTTCAATGGCTACAGCTCGAAGCAGCACGACCCACTTCCTGTAGAGATGCAAATGGCCGCTTCCTATAAATTAGGACATGCGCCTTTTCGTTTTTCCTTATTGGCGCACCACCTCAATCGCTGGGACTTGAGTTACAAGGATCCGAATGCTTTACCGACACTTGATCCATTGACAGGAGACACGATTCCAGTTCCATCAGCAAACTTCGGAGAGAAATTGGCACGTCACTTCACTTATCAAGCCGAAATTCTCATCTCAAAAAGTATTCACCTTCGGGCAGGATTTGATTTCAACCGACGTCAAGAAATGAAATTGGTAAATCGTCCAGGTGTCTCAGGCTTCACTTTCGGTATGGGACTCTACTTCAAGAAGTTCACCATTGACTACGGATTCTCCTCTTACTCCAGTTCGGGTTCCTTGCACATGCTGACCTTGTCAAGTTGCATTGATCGTTGGAGAAAGTGATCGGATTAATTATTTACTATTTATTTCAAAAGTGTAACCAAAGGCGCGATTATTTCTTTACTTTAACCGACGTGAAAAGAGTTTTCACATCCTTTATTTAAAGCAATACTCATGTTTTTCTTACCTGCTAAGCTCACAACCCTCTTTCTTTTCTTGTGCCTTTTTTTTAATGCACAATCCGAAGGTATTAACTTTCAACAACTTAGCCTTTCTGCTGCATTAAAAAAAGCAGAAAAGGAACATAAAAAGGTATTTATAGATGTATATGCTGTTTGGTGTGGTCCGTGTAAATACCTTTCAAACAATGTTTTTACAGATGAAACACTTGGGGCATACATGAATAAACATTTCATTAGTATTAAGATTGATGGTGAAGAAGGAGAGGGGGTTGATCTCATGGAAGAGTTTTCGATTGACGCTTATCCGACTATGCTTTTTCTTGATCCCGATAGAACACTTCGCAAAAAGGTCGTTGGAGCATTGGAAGCTGACGTATTGACCGAAAGGGCGACATGGGTTATAACACCTGAATTAACAACAATATTTCAGCTGACAAAACGCTTTAAAAGTGGTGAACGAGATAAGGCTTTTTTAAGTTCGTATATCATGGAAACCTATAATGATGATGGTGATTACTTGAGCTTACTTAACGAGTACAATAGATTGTATCCTACTTTGAATTTGAAAAATGAAAATGACTTTATCATTTTTGGATTAAGCACAAATTCAACCGAGGAGGCATTTGTACAAGCATTTCTATCTGAACCCGCTGAGTATTTCGAATTGTATGGTGATGCTGCTTTGGAAAAAGTAAAAGAACTTTTGATAAACTTGGCAGTTGACGCAAAAGAGAAACAGGATGTAGAAATTATAGATCGCGGTCTAGATTTGATTTATCCAGCATTGGAAGTAATGATTGAAGGATTAGACGTTTCAAAAGAGGACCTTAGAACGAGCGTAATAGAATTGTACGAAGAAGAATAATTGAGTTTAAAGCGAGCCAATTATTGTTGTAGAACTCACGAGCGCGCGTTGTTTCAAGAGGGAATAGCTACCAACTTCGTCATCGCCGAAAATCTTTTCAATTTCAACACCTGTCTTGTTGTCAATTGCTTTAAACCATACTGTTCCATCTTTGCGGCTTTCAATTTTCACATCGATAGGATAATTTGCACCAACAGAAGGGAGCGGTCCGATGACTAAATTTCCTAAACTGATCTCGTTTTCTCCGGGTTTTAAATATTGAACGATTTCAAGTTTCATTCTTTTCTGATCGGCACTTGTAGTGAAATAGGTTTTCTCACTGGTCGATGGCAACGGCATATTTTTTTTAACCAGATTGTCGATCAATACCCTACCTGTATTTGGATTTATCGCCCTCACACCCAAATTGTGACCCGTTACACCCGTCAATTCTGGTGGAATTTCAAAATCGACACTTTTACCCGACAATTGAACAGCATGCAATGCCGCGCCATAGGTTACCGCCTTCATGGGTTCATGCGCAATTATTTCTTGTTCTGGTGAACTGAAAATTGCGCGCAACCTTCTTTTTATGCAAGGAATCATTGATGAACCGCCAACTAGAATTATTGAATCAACATCAGCTGTTTCAATACCAACACTTCGAATACAGCGATCCATGACGTTCTCCGTTTGAATCAATAGTTCATCAATCTCCGTCTCAAATGATTTTCTGCTGACATGAATTTCCAATTGATGTCTACCAAGCACACATACTTTATCAACAAAAGAAGTACCTGGAATAGACAATTCAATTTTAATTTGTTCTGAAACTGAGCGTAGATGAAGAAGACCTCGTGCGTCTAAAGTCAAGTCATGTCCTAAATCCTCTTTGAATTGAGCCAGAATGAGTGATCCGATTTTTTCGTCGAATTCCTTTCCTCCCAGTTCGGTAAGACCGTCTTTTGCCATAACATAAATACCTTCAGCATTCATGGTCAGTAGGGTGACGTCGAAGGTTCCTCCTCCGAGGTCATAAACAAGAATTGTTTTATCGTATTTCTTATTTGTAATTCCGTAATGAATCGCTGCAGCGACAGGTTCTTCGAGTAATCCTAAAACGGGCAGACCAACGAGAGATGCCGCATTTAACACGCACTTCCTTTGCAGGTCATTGAAATGAGCCGGTATAGTAATCACTGCTCCTTCGATGGGTTGAGAGGTATATGTTTCTGCGTCGATCATCAATTTCTTGAGTACCAATGCGGCAAGACTTTCTGGAAACCACATCGATTGATCTCCATCAATATAGAGTGGTTTTTTTTCACCGAACGAACGTTTAAAGAAGCGTATGACTGGCAATCCAGGGTTTTGTTCCAATCGTGCTTCAATGATATTTCCAATATAGGCAACGTCTCCTTCGATATGAATGGCCGAAGGTGTGTGAAACATGTTCTTATTGGATACATCCGGAAGAAGTATCGGTTCGCCATTCTTTCCTACCGTTGCAACAAGAGAAAATGTAGTGCCTAAATCAATGCCTATATACATCTCACACTTCCAATTTGAGAAATCCTTGTTTCAGGTCAGCATTCAACGCGTTTAAATCTGATTCTAATTTTAACTTTTGTCGGATACTCTCTTTGACCTTTTTATCGAATGAATCAATATTTTGCATTTTTCGCTGAGCCACAGCAGTTTCTGTAGATACGGTTTCCATTCGGGTAGTTTGAGAATTCTTTAAATCTGATTCAGCCTTCCGCAAGATTTCAGCAAATTCATTCTTCGCATGATTAAAATACTTCAGTTTCCAATCGCGTTCGATATTTGTAAATATCCGCTTGTACTCCATTTTCAACCATTGGGATACCTTCTTAAGCTCTTCCAACTCTGTTTCTCTTTTTTTCTTTTTTCCACTGCGAATGGCAAAGTATACACCACCAACTAGTGAAATAAACATCAGCAATTTAAACCACGTTTGTTCCCATAAATTCAATTTTTCCATAAATTTAGATAACAAACCAACGAGCATAATGATAATCATATAGGGCTGACGCACTGCGCTGAAGAAGGCCATAAAACCCTTTTTCAATGGTTTGGGATCATGCCCCTTCTCAAAGTGGAATTGTTCTTCCAACTCCTCTGACACCTCCATTGTTTGAATCATTTTCACTTGACAGAAAAAATCCGTCATTCCATTTTCAATGCAAGCAGCATTGATTTCTTCAATAGATAAGGTCAAAAAGTCATTCAATGCACTGGCATCTTGCGTCAAGTGTTCCGTGAATCCTTCTCTCGCCTGGTCTTCAATCTTCTTAAGTGTTCTTTTCGATATGGTATAGATTGTAGCTCCATCGGCAATCACTTCTTCCAAACCTTGAACATCATCGATCTGATCCATCACAAAGGAATAAAGCGAGCCAGGTTGATTCTTGGTCAATCGATTAAAACGACCATTGATTCCGTTTTCAAATTCAGAAAAGCTGCGTTGCAAATTAACCTTCAAGATACTAAAAACATCCTGTTCAAGCCGCTGAACACCCATTTTCTTGAGTTTCAAATGATCATTTTGAATGATAACGCGTCTTGAATTCAGGTCTTTTTGTTCGTTATCGATGACACTATCTATTGCTGTAACTAATTTTTGGGTGCTGATTGAGATACCGGCCAAATTAAACAATTCGCGATGTTCAGCAATTTTCTCCACTTCAGAAGTCAATCCATTGAAGTCGGATATAGGCACCATTTTCCAAACCAAACGAGACACCAAGGACTTGATTTTTGATGTTATCGATTTGTTGGGACAAGCAACAAAAAGCACTGCGGTTTCTTTCGAAAAGCGTTGTGCCAAATAGTCCAAATCGAGCCCTTCTTCCAAGGTGTTACCAACAACCAATACCTTAATTAAGACAGGGATTTTACCGCTTGATTTGCCCGGGATATGGTTGTGATCGAAAATTCTGTAATTTATTATAGAAGAATCAATTTGGACAATACCCTGTTCTTCAAAGGTTTGAAAATCTTCAAGACTACTTTCAGGAATAATCACCTTGAATTGTGCAGACTCAGTAGTTGTTTCTAAAAAAAGAATGTCTACTTTAAGCGCGTTAAAATCAAATTCTGTCCATAGTGGACGCAAAGGATCTAGTAAAAATTGTGCGTTGTCTTGAATAGAAATATCCTCGATCAGTTTTTCCAACTCCTTCTGAATGCCTTTTACCTTTGAAACCGCTGTACTGTTATTCATTCCAAGTTATTTGAGCAAAAATATGAATTAAAACCCACCTAAAATTATGGCTAACCACGAAAGAGGCGACAATCGAACTGCATCGATTGCTGAGATGAAGGCGAATGGATTCGGTATTGACGATTTAAAAGACATATATTCTGTCGAAGAATTGAAAACAGAATTTTCATATTCTGAGCTAAAAGGCTATTATTCAGCCGCTGAGCTTAAAAATGCTTATGAGGTCAGTGAAATTTCCCACGAAACAGACGCTTCAGAATTAAAGGACGATTACACTTCACATGAATTGAAAGAATCTTTTACAATTGATGAATTAAAAACACATTATTCACTCGATCAGCTCAAAGAATCGCATGATTTGGATGAATTATCGAAAGCATACAGTGTTCAAGAGTTGCACGGTTCCTTCTCGGCCAAAGAGATGAAACAGCATTTTGATGCCGATCAATTGCACGGAACCTACAGCGCATCAGAAATTCATGGAACATTTAAATCCGATGAAATTCATGGCGTTTACAGCGCAGAAGAAATTCATGGAACCTATAGTGCTGAAGAAATTCACCGCAGTTTCAAAGCAGCAGAAATTCACGGCGTATATAGTCCAGAAGAAATTCATGGTGTATACAAGGCAGACGAAATACATGGAATCTATACCGCAGATGAAATTCACGGAATCTATAGTGCGGAAGAAATTCATCGTTCTTTTGCAGCAGATGAAATTCATGGCATCTATACCGCAGATGAAATACACGGATTTTATAAGGCCGAAGACATTCATGGTGTATACACCGCAGAGGAAATACATGG
Organism: Chitinophaga pinensis; assembly: GCA_943327315.2. Taxonomy (GTDB): domain Bacteria; phylum Bacteroidota; class Bacteroidia; order Flavobacteriales_D; family Crocinitomicaceae; genus M0103. Next base: position 2,191 of record CALPWQ020000093.1, on the reverse strand, counting down.
CGTTTATACCGCTGATGAAATATATAAATCATACACGGCAGAAGAAATTCACGGAATCTATACCGCAGAGGAAATTCATGGAATTTATAAGGTAAAAGATTTACATGGAATCTACACAGCTGAAGAAATTCATGGTGTTTTTACTGCTGAAGAAATTCATCGAGTGTATTCGGCCACAGATATTCATGGGATCTATACCGCTGAAGAAATTCATGGCATCTATCCAGCAAAAGAATTATACGGTGTTTATACCGCTGATGATATCCATGGTTTTTATACCGCAGAAGAAATTCATAGAGTCTATACTGCAGCGGATATTCACGGTGTTTATCTCGCATCGGATATTCATGGAATATATGATGCAGAAGATATTCATGGTGTATATACAGCCGAAGACATTCATGGTTTTTATTCAGCAGAAGAAATTTACCGCACCTACACAGCGGCCGAGATCCATGGTGTTTATTTGGCGGAGGATATTCATGGAATCTATAAGGCATCAGACATTTACGGCATTTATACTGCAGAGGATATTTATCCGATGTATACCGCAGAAGAAATTCATGGTGTATACCTGGCCGATGATATTCATGGCGTTTATTTAGCCGATGATATTCACGGAGTATATGAAGCTTCTGAAATTCTTGGTGTATACACTGCTCAAGATGTTTATGGCGTATATACGGTTGAAGAAATTCATGAAGGAGGCTACACGGCCTTTCATATTTACGGCGTATATACTGCGGATGACATCTATGGCGTATATGAGGCTGTTGAGATCTATGGCGTATATAAGGCTGAAGATATTCATGGAGTATATTCCCCAGAAGACATTTATGGGGTCTATCCTGCAAAAGACATTTATGGTGTGTACATGGCCAATGAGATTCATGGTGTGTACCAACCTTCCGACATATACGGGGTGTATACGGCAAGCGACCTTTACGGCGTATATAGCGCTTCTGAAATTCACGGAGTATATACACCAGCGGATATTCATGGCGTATATTCTGCAGGTGATATTTACATTGCATATCCTGCTTCTGAAATCCATGGTGTGTATACCCCTGCTGACATTCATGGAGTTTATAACGCTAAAGATATTCACGGGATTTATTCAGCAGCCGAAATCCATGGTGTGTATACTGCTGAAGACATCTATTGGGGTGAGCCAATCTATACTGCTGATGAAATTCATGGTATTTATACCCCCGAGGAGATCCATGGTTTTTTCAAAGCACAAGACATTCATGGCGTTTATACACCTGAAGAAATTCATGGTGTTTATACCGCTGAAGACATCTTGTATTCCTACACCGCGCAAGAAATTCATGGAATATATACCCCAGAAGAAATTCACGGTTTCTATTCCGCTCTTGAGATACACGGCGTGTATACCGCAGATGAATTGAAGGGCATCTATACCATTGAAGAATTGTATCACGGATCTGGAGGAAACACGGGAACGCTTGCTGGAGGAAACATGACAGGTGATTTACCCGTTTTCACGGCAGATGAAATTCACGGTGTTTTCAGTTCGGAAGAAGTCCATGGCACATACAATTCCATTGAATTAAAAGATGTCTATACCGTTGACGAATTGCACAATGCGTATTCGGCACAAGAAATATATGACGGTACAGGAGGAATGGAAATGTCCATGGCCAACCTTGGTTCCTATGGTGCTGCATTTTCAGCAGAAGAAATTCATGGGGTTTATACCGCAGAAGAGATACATGGTATTTATAAGGCCGATGAAATTCACGACGTTTATACTGCAGATGAAATTCATGGGCATTATACATCTGAAGAAATTCATGGAGTATATACCCCAGACGAAATACATGGACACTACACGGCAGAAGAAATACACAATGATTATCCCGCAGATGAAATACATGGCGTATATACCGCTGAGGACATCCACAATGTGTATACACCTGACGAGATCCACAATTACTATACAGCTGATGAAATTCATGGTGTTTATGAGGCGAGTGAATTGTACAACGTTTATACAGCGCATGAATTAAAAAGTGCGTACTCGGCAAGTGAACTCTATGGCAGCTATAGCGCGAGTGACATGCACGGTGTTTATTCAGCTAGTGAATGTAAGGACGGAGGATATTCAGCCAGCGAATTAAAAGACGGCTATTTTGATTGCAGCGAACTCGTCGATGCGCAATTCGAT
>CALPWQ020000092.1 GCA_943327315.2 Chitinophaga pinensis | reverse complement strand
GCTAAGGAAGTTCCCGTCACGGTGTAAGTTGTGGTTGCTGAAGGAGAGAATGCCACGTTATTTTGCACTGGTGCAGTCCATGAATAGGAGTTTGCTCCTGCTCCTGCAAGTGTCACCGTTTGCCCGATACATATGGTTTGATCGATTCCAGCATTTACAGTTGGCAATGGATTGACAGTCACTACGACCTGATCGGTATTGACACAGCCCTCAGCTGATGTTCCCGTTGCGGTATAGGTTGTTGTTCCTACTGCTTGAGTGAATGGAATACCATTGGTCGCAACCGGTGACCAAGAATATGTTGAAGCACCTGTCGCATTAAGTGTTATTTGTGTTCCCGTGCACACTGTTTGATCGATACCCGCATTCACAGTTGGGAGTGGATTTACAACGAGTGTAACAGCTGAAATTGAGTCGCAACCTTGTGAAGACGGAAAAGTTTGTGAATATACACCAGAAACTGTTTGCGTGATGTCATGAATCACAGACGATTGTCCTTGACAGATGGCAATGGTATTTGTTGTATTGATTACAGTTGTAAGTGTCACGTTAAATGCAGGAGAAGTTCCCAAGCATCCAGAGGCATTGGTCACAGTTACTGTGATTGGATTATTCGCTTGCGTAACAGATGCCGTTGGTGTAGCAACACCCGTTGACCAAGAATAGGTAGTAAATGGTGCACTCGTAGAAAGTGTTGGTGGGAATCCTGCGCAATAGCTTGTTGCCCCTTGAATGATTGGTGCTGGAGTTGGATTTACCGTAACCACCAACTGATCTGTGCCTGTGCAGCCTTCAGCAGTTGTACCCGTTACAGAATAGGTGGTAGCACCAAGTGCTGGGGTGAATGCTGTTCCATTGGTAATGGTTGGTGTCCACGTGTAGCTTGTAGCTCCTGTGGCAGTTAACGTCACCGTTGCACCTTGACAAATCGTTTGATCTACTCCGGCATTTACTGTTGGCAATGGATTGATGGTAACGACCACTTGGTCAGTACCCGTGCATCCGTTGCTTGTTCCGACAACGGTGTATGTTGTTGCACCAGCTGTTGGTGTAAATGCGACACCATTTGTAATGGTCGGTGTCCAAGTATAGGTAGTCGCCCCCGTTGCTGTTAAAGTAACATTTGGACCTTGACATAACGTTTGATCTACTCCTGCATTGACAGTAGGAACTGGATTTACTGTAACAAGCACTTGGTCGGTGCTAGCGCATCCATTCGTAGTTCCAGATACGGTATACGTTGTTGTTGCTGACGGTGTAAATGCCACACCATTTGTTGCTGCTGGTGACCAAGTGTATGTTGTTGCACCTGATGCACTTAATGTTACAGGGGTACCTGCACACACCGTTTGGTCTGCTCCGGCATTCACTACAGGTATTGGGTTTACGGTAATCACAATTTGGTCACTACCTGTACATCCACTCGCGTCAACACCACTTACAGTATAGGTTGAGGTCACAGTAGGTGTCGCAATGACAGAGGCACCAGTTGTTGCGCTCAATCCAAGAGAAGGCGACCACGTATAGGTAACTCCTCCAGTTGCTGTAAATGTTGAGCCTGTTCCTTCACAAACCGTCACGTCAGCTCCTGCATTGATTGGGGCATTCGCAATAACAGAAACTGTTATAGGATCTGTATTTGTGCATCCCGCTGCTGAAGTTCCCGTCACCGTATAGGTTGTCGTTACTCCAGGAGTGAAAATTACCGAAGCCCCTGCTGCCGCATTCAAATAAGTAGAAGGCGACCAAGAATAGGTGTTCGCTCCTGTTGCCGAAACAGTAACCGTACCTGAGGCACAAACCGAAACATTATTGGCAACAACCGTAGGTGTTTGATTTACTGTGATTATTACTTGATCTGTACCTGTGCAGCCCGAAGTTGTTCCTACAACGGTGTAGGTTGTTGTGCCAATTGCTGGTGTAAAGGCTACACCATTTGTCACCGTTGGCGTCCATGTGTATGATGTTGCCCCCGTGGCTGTTAATGTCACATTTGTACCAGAACAAATCGTTTGATCTGCACCGGCATTGACGATCGGGCCGGGTGTTACAGTGATGATCATTTGATCGGTAACTGCCGGACAAGGACCTACCGGATCATTGGAAGTCAATGTTAAGGTGATTGTTCCGGTTGTAATGGTTGGTGTGTAGGTTGAAGATAAACTTGCAGGATTGGAGAATGTACCACTTGCTGCAGACCAAGTTCCAGAAGTTGCTGAACCACCCACTGTTCCGGCAAGGGTTATGGTACCTCCGGCACAAATGGTTTGGTCGATGTTTGCATTGGCTGTCGCTAGGGCATTCACAGCGACAGTTGTTGTTGCTGTTGCTGTACAGCCGCTAAGACTTGTTGTTAGTGTATATGTCCCCGCTGCAGCTGCAGTTGCAGGCAATGTTGGGTTTTGCACAGCAGAGGTAAATCCATTTGGTCCTGTCCACGCATACGTCGCTCCAGCCGGACCTGTTCCATTCAACTGAATGGTTGATCCGATGCAATACGGCCCAGTGTTGGTCGCTGTTGCAGATGCAGCATTCACAGTGACAGTTGCATTTGCTGAGCTTGTTCCGCACGAACCTACGCCAGTCACGGTATAGGTAGTCGTGGCTGCAGGTGTTGCAACAACACTTGCTCCGGTTGTAGCATTCAAGCCCGTCGCTGGTGTCCAGGTGTAGGTGTTTGCACCAGTTGCCGTAAGCGTTGCCGATTGACCCGCGCAAATGGTTGCTGAATTGACAGTGACAGGTGTCACAGTCGTACAACTGATGCTCGCTGTACCAAAGAAGTTTAATGGTAATGAGGTAGTTTGCGAACTGTAATTTGAAAGACAAATCAAGTAACGCTGTCCACAGGTAACATTGAGTTCAGGTTCGAAATTGGAGGCATCTCCAAGCACTGGGACAGGGGTGGCCAAACCTGTAAATGTTTCGCAGAATCCGTTCCAATTGCAACGCACGGGAGCTAAAGTATTGTTTATGATTTGCGTGCACGTTGCCGGACCCGCGTATGGCCACATGATCCAATCCAAACATCCTGTACCCCCTACGGCACCGAATGAAAATTCTAGAGTTCCAGTAGTAGCGACGTTTACCACCATCCATGTACTATTCAATTCACCAGATAATAGACATCCAGAGTTAAGAGTTGTTCCAAAGCTTGGATTTGTCTGCGGATTTGAAATGGAACTTAGTGTGTTAAATTCCACCACATTTCCTGAACCACTGGGGTCAATTTGAAAGGTTGCATTGGTACAAATATTCACAGCGCCAGAGCAATCCGATGCAACAACGGGCCCAGGAGGCGGCGGCGGTGGTGTTCCACAAGGCGCACAAATCACATTTGCCAACCATCCTGTAGATGTTGTTGAACCATCTGATGTAAATCGTAGTGTTAAGCAACCCGTTGTAGATGTTACGTTTTGCGGGGTAATCGTACCGTTTAATGTCACAAGTGGAGCTCCCGTTGCGGTTGTTCCGTTGTATATGTAAAGGTAGTCCCAACCTGTTTCAAGTTGACCCCCCGTGAACTGCAAGGTCACACATTGCCCTGCTGCACTTGGACAAATGGTCTGAGTACAGTCCAGGTTATTGGCATAGTTTCCAACACCACCCGGATCTGAATACTGACCACCACATTGTGTTAATGTATTTGTCGTTCCAACTGGCGGACAAGACATAACAGATTGCCCTAGCGTAATCTGTCCACAAGACAAGACCAAAAGAAGCAAAATATAGTGTAGTTTTTTCAACATAAGTAGTTGGTTTATATTCCTTAAACAACCCATTGACGTGAGAAATCAATAGCGGTTGCCGATGAACGACCAAATGTAAGAAAAAACCTTAAAAAACTGAAGAAATTATCGCCCGCGGCGACTAACTTTCACTATCGGATAACGCTCAATCTAGTGCTTCTTTTTGAGCAGTTTTGGAAACTTCTGTTTGAACGTATTCAATCGAGGTATAGAAACCGCCCGAACATAAGAATTGTCAGGGTTTACTTGTTCGTAATCTTGATGATACTCTTCAGCTTCATAGAATTCCGAAAATGGGGCTACTTCTGTTGTGATTTTACTAAAGGTTTTGGCTTTCAACAGCTCTAGAATGTATGTTTCAGTTGCTTCTTTTTCACCTGCATTTTTATAAAAAATGGCTGATCGGTATTGCTTTCCACGATCTGGTCCCTGCTGGTTCAAGGTGCTCGGATCGTGTGAACCAAAAAAGGCTTCCAATAGAGTTTGGTAGCTTACTTTTGATGAGTCGTAATAAATCTTTACAGATTCTGCATGTCCAGTCAAACCTGCTGACACTTGCTCATACGTTGGATTTTTTTCTTTTCCTCCTGAATAACCGGAAACGACTTCTTCCACTCCATCTATCGATTCAAAAATCGCTTCCACACACCAGAAACAGCCCGAAGCAAAATACGCAGTTTGCAAACCGTCGAGATTAACAGCTTTTTTTTCGGTTGAACTAGAATTTAATTGCTCTTCTTTTTGAGAGCATGCACTGAGGGCAATGCACAAGGCGGAAAGTAAACTAAATGTTCTCATATAGTAAAATAACATGAAAGGTTTAGAAATGTTTATGGTGCATCGTCTTCATCGGGAACATCTCCACGCAAGGCCCTAAATCGTTTCCTGGCTTCCTCGGAATACAAGCTTCCCTTGAAGTCAAAGAGAATTGTTTTGTAGTAGTCAGAGGCCTTTTCGGGATTGTTCAAGTGTAATTCATAGAGTTCTCCCAACTGAAAAACAGCATCGTCGGCAAGGATGTCTTCGCGGTGGTATTTCAACAACTCTTCTAAATACCTTACTGCTTCTGTCCATTCTCCTTGCTGTTGCATGGCCTTGGATTTGCGCAGTAAAATTTCATCACCTAAACTGTGGTAAGGAAAATTTTTAATGATGCTGTCAAAGAGTGCAAACGCTTGAGGATATTGATGTTGCTCAATCAATAAGTCGGCATTTGCAAACCAAGACATCGCTTGGTAATTGCTGTCTAAACCAAAATTATCTGTGATCAATAAGGACAGTTGCATGGCGTCGTTGGCAATCAGTTTTGAGGTGGATTCTTTCAATACATTGAGCTGGGATTGTGCAAAATCAAACTCGCCGTCGAAATAGAAAATTCGTGCATTCTTGAATTTCGCTTCGTTGCCAATGGGTTCAAATTTAAAAATGTTTTCAACTTGCATATAAAGTAATGATGCCTCCCAAATGTCACCGTGCAACACCTGAATGTCGCCCAACTCCATTTTGATTTCTGCCTTTTGCATGTCGGTCAGTCCCGGAATGGCTAAAATTTTAGTCAACATGTCAATGGCCTCCGGAGATTGGTTGGCATAAAAGGCTAAAATGTGGCTCAATTCAATGGAAAGGGGAACGGATGATCTTTTTTGCCCAATGCGTTCGAGGGTTGTGCGGTATTCTTGAATGGTTTGATTGAGCTCCTCAGCGGAAAAATTTCTGTTGGTGGTTACTTCTAAGAATCGTGTATTCAATAAGGCTCGTTCGGCTTCGTAATAATAGGATTTTTCTTCACCCAGCGAGATGACATATTTGAATCCCTTGCGTGCCGCTTCATAATCTTTGTTTTCAACGCAAATTTTCGCGACTTCCATCACGCGCAATCCTTGTTCGCCTTGGCGCTTGTCTAATGCTTGCGCTTGTGTAAGTGCGGCATTGAAATTTTTCCGTTGCAGAAACAACCAGATCAGCATTTCAGCATACACCGTGTCATTGGGTTTTTTCTGAACGCGCTCAAGCAAGGCATTCTTGAGCAATTCATATTCTTTGGACTCTTTGGCGCTTAAGTCAAATTGAGCGCTTAAAACGGTTTGTAAGGTTTGATAGTAGCTGGAGTAATAATCGAGTAAGTTGAGGTATTCCTCAATCATTTTTTCTGTTTGCCCCATTGCCCCATACAATTCGGCAAATTGAAAATGTAGGGGATACGTTTCTTTCAGTAATTTACGTCCAGTCTCAAGAGTTCGTAGGGCTAGATCGTTTCTTCCTTTGCTTTTGAAGGCGTTGTACAATTGAATGATTTGTCCCGCATCAGGCGCGAGTTCATCGATGAGTTCGCTGTAGATTTTCTGTGCTTTGTCTGTTTCAGTCCCGTCCTCATAGAACTGCCCCAAGCGCACTTTGTATTCACTGTCAAAGCGATTGGCACCGGCTTGTTTTTTGAGGAGTTTTTCGGCGTCTTTTCGTTGGTCGGTCGCAATGAGGCAATCGAGGTAGCGGTTAAAATAGAATTTTGAAGGATCGGCAGTGTACAATTTTTCATAGTACCCAAGCGCTTTGACAAACTCACCTTTGGTATAATAGAGTTGTGCCAATTGCTGATCTGTTTCGACCTGACAATACATGTAAGGTGAAAAAAAGATGAACAGTAAGAGGATGTTAATTTTCAAAGCGCGGTGTTTCAAACTCGATTATTTCTTTTCCATCAACTTGAGTGAAAAGGCATTTAACTCAGCGTAAATTTCGTTGAAATCTTTGATGGTTTTGTTTTTGTGATCCACATAAGCTTTCAATAATTGTTGAAGCTGATATACTTTTTGCTGCTCAAATTTTATGTACTCGGCGTATTTGTCGCGTCGACCATTTCCGTTTTCGATGTCCCTTTTTAAGGCAATCAAGGTTTCCTCTTCTGCTTTCAAGCCGTTATGAACGACGGCAAACCCATTTCCAATGGACCGGTCGGTAATGATGATCTCATTAGATTCTGCGTTTTTATTAGCGCCTCGTCCCTTTTTGGGTTTGATCGATTTCATGATGCGCTTGAATTGATTCATTTTTTTTCCAAGCTCCATGTCTATGGTATCTGAGACATAATATGTTTTAATGCGTGTCAATAGAGCATTTGCCGCAATTTGAATCCCAGCTAATGTGTCCAAACGATTTTCTTTTAAGACGATGTGCATGCTGTCCAATGATTTGTCCATTTGGGCAATAGCTTTCAGGTGCTTTGGCTTATCCAAATCTCCACATGACGCAAAGAGAAGGGCAAACGCTAGAAGAATGAAGAGGCTGAAATTTTTCATAGTCGCTAAAATACACCATCAAATTGGAAAACCAATCTGCACCATTCGAATTAAAGATATTTAACAGTTGCTGATGTACCTAATCAATTTTGGTAAAGCCCGTAAATTTGTGCAAGGCTTCAGGGATATTGATTCCGTCTGCTGTTTGATGGTTTTCGAGCAGGGCAGCAACAATACGCGGAAGGGCTAGCGCCGATCCGTTCAAGGTGTGACAAAGCTGATTGTTCTTCGTTGCATTTTTGAAACGCAATTTCAAACGGTTGGCTTGGAAGGTGTCAAAACGAGACACTGAGCTCACTTCTAACCATTTTTCCTGGGCGGCTGAATATACTTCAAAGTCATAGGTCATGGCAGATGCAAAGCCTGTGTCGCCTCCGCACAAACGCAAAATACGGTATTGCAATCCGAGCTTTGACAAGAGATTTTTCACGTGTTCAATCATTTCATCAAGTGCCTTCGCGGTGTTGTCGGGATGCTCGATGCGCACGATTTCTACCTTGTCAAATTGGTGCAATCGGTTTAGTCCGCGCACGTCTTTTCCGTAAGATCCAGCCTCGCGGCGGAAGCACGGTGTATATCCTGTCAATTTAATTGAGAATTGATCGTTTGGTAAAATTACATCTCGGTAAATATTGGTCAATGGTACCTCTGCAGTTGGAATCAAATAGAAATCATCTTCCTGGCAGTAATACATTTGTCCCTCCTTGTCTGGCAGCTGACCTGTACCGTAACCGCTCGCTTCATTCACAACCAATGGTGGAATGAATTCTTCATAACCCGCTTTGTCTGCTTCTTCTAGGAAAAATGAAATCAAAGCACGTTGAAGTTTAGCTCCTTTTCCCCGGTAAAATGGAAATCCAGCGCCCGTAACCTTTACCCCCAATTCAAAATCAATGAGCTCGTATTTCTTTGCCAAGTCCCAATGCGGGAGCGGTGTGCAGTCGAAGTTCGGTACTGTGCCTTCTTCAAACACCGTTTCGTTGTCCTGTTCGCTTTTGCCAAATTTCACCTGTTCGTTTGGTACATTGGGTAGGGTATAAAGCAATTGGGTAATAGCCGCCTCATGGGCATCTACAGTCAGCTTTAATTCGCTTTCCTTTGCCTTAAGACCTGCTGTCTTTTCCTTCGCTGCTGCCGCCTCATCCTGCTTGCCTTGCTTAAACAATTCGCCGATTTCTTTGGCCAATTGATTCAGTTCCGCTGAAATTGATTCAAGCTCAGTCTTTCCACTTCTCCACTGTTGGTCCCTTAGGATAATCGAGTCAAGCGTTTCTGTTGCGTCAATATTGCGTTTTTTCAACCCATCAATAAGGGCTTGTTTGTCGGTGCGGATGCGGGTGATTTCTAACATTTTGTTTTGTGTTTAACGGGGCAAATTTACGAAAATAAAAAAGGCGAACACTCGGCTCGCCTCTTTATAAATGTGAATACGTTACTTACGCTTCTGTAGCAAAAGGTACTACAGAAACAAAAGAACGATTGTCTTTTTTCTTTCTGAATGCAACCAATCCATCCGTAAGAGCATACAATGTGTGGTCTTTTCCAATTCCAACATTTTCTCCGGGATGGTGCTGTGTTCCTCTTTGGCGAACGATAATGTTCCCAGAGATCGCTGCTTGACCACCAAAAATCTTTACGCCTAGGCGCTTGCTATGCGATTCACGTCCGTTTTTCGAACTACCGACTCCTTTTTTATGTGCCATTTTCTTTGAATTTTAATTCCCGAAGGAAAACTTATGCTTTAATGTCTTTGATCGTAATCGATGTAAAGCTCTGACGGTGGCCATTTTTCTTCTTATAACCTTTTCTTCGCTTCTTACGGAAAACGATAACTTTATCACCTTTCACGTGATCATTTACTTCTGCAGTAACCGAAGCTCCTGCTATAGCCGGGGCGCCAACACTCACATTGCTCCCGTTGTCTATCAAAAGTACTCTGTCGAACTCAAGTTTCGCTCCTACTTCTGCTGCCAAACGGTGTACAAAGATCTTTTGGTCTTTTTGCACTTTGAACTGCTGCCCTGCTATCTCTACAATTGCGTACATATAGCTTTGTTTAAAATATTATTAAAATCGGACGGCAAAGATACAGTAATTTCAATAAAAAACAAGGCGGCTTTTAAATAATCGCTTTTCCCCTCTTTTTTTGCAAAAAATAAGGCAGATAATTGGCCGTAAAAACTCCTCCCAAGACAATGGCCATCGCACCAATTTCCGTCCAGCCGATGACTTCTCCAAAAGAAACCCCAATCAATACAGCAACAATTGGGATGAAATAGGTAACCGTGCTGGCAAACAGGGCGGAAGAATAACTGATGACAAAATTAAATACAAAAACGGCTAATGCTGTACCGACAACGGATAAAATTAGAATGAAACCTAGTCCATTCCACGCATGCTCATTGGTATTCAAGGTGTCGAATGCTCCGAAATAAAAACTGCTGATTATGGCGGGTATGAAAAGAATGACGAAGGCAAGTGAGGTGATTTCGACCGAACGCATGTCGTGAAGCTTGTGTTTAATTGTGTTGAGACTGATTCCATACATAAACGTCGCTAAAACGATTGCGAGAATATGGTACCAGGTGCCAGTTAAACTCAGTTGCTTACCGGCTAACATAAGCAACACGACACCAACCGTTCCAATAGAAATGCCAATGATCTGAATACTACTGATTCGAACGTTAAAAATGATGAAGCCAATCAGGATTGTAAAAATGGGTGTGGTGCTATTCAGCATTCCCGTTAAGCCAGAGGACAATCCGGTTTCTGCATAGGTAAATAAAAACGCAGGGACAAAATTCCCGCAAAATCCTACCGTGGCCAATGAAATAAATCGTCTCATTGAGTTGATTTTTCGAAGGTGTTGGATAGCAAACGGCAGAAGGACTGCGGATGCAAGAAGCATGCGTAACGATCCAACTTGGGACGAACTAAAAATGTGCTCTCCATTTGTGGTAAACATCCCTTTTTTCATGAGAATAAATGAACTGCCCCAAATGCAGGCAAGCAGCAGAAGCAGGATCCAACTTCGAATTTCTTTGGTCATGACACAAAAGTAAAAGAATTCACGGTCCAAGCTCGAGTGGTCTTGTTAATAAGCTGTTTAAAAAGTGTTGATAACGACATTGAAAAGATGCGATCAAATCTATCCCACAAATTCCCACTAATCCCGATTTAACGCCTTATATTAAAGAAAAAAAACAGAAAAAATGATCTTATTTTGAAACTTTAATTACCTTGCAACGTTAGTATTTATCAACAATTGAAAACCCAAGTGGTAAAAAGTGGTAAAATCCACTTAATTTTACCCATTATTTATTCGCCATGGCAGGCTTAGTAGGAGAATTTGAGGTTAAACTGGATGCGAAAGGTCGCTTCCTATTTCCTTCCGGATTACGGAAGCAGATCTCTCCTGCGTCAATCCGAGATTTCATGCTGAATAAGGGATTTGAAGATTGTTTGACATTGTATCCACTTCCTGAATGGGAAAAGGTCAGTGTGAAGCTTTCAAAAATGAACTTGTTTGTTCCGAAGAATCGAATGTTTTACCGACTGTTTCATCAGGGCGCAAAATTGGTTTCTTTGGACAATGCCGGTCGAATCCTGGTGCCAACAACGCATATGGAGCGTGTTGGTTTACAACAGGATGTGATGCTGATCGCGTACAACGATCGCATCGAGATTTGGGATAAGCAGAAATACTTCGACTTGATTGAGGCCAACATGGCGGACTTCGCAGATTTAGCGAATGACGTAATGGGTGACTCAGATGACAGCGAATAAGACAGATTACCACAATCCAGTGATGCTCAATGAATGCATTCAGGGTCTAAATATTGATCCTGAGGGTGTTTATGTTGACGTGACCTTTGGGGGGGGAGGCCATTCTCGCGAAATTTTTAAGCACCTGAGCGAAAAAGGACGTCTGCTGGTGTTTGACCAAGATCCAGATGCGGCAGCAAATGCCTGGTCAGCTCCAAATTTTACATTCATTCCCGCAAATTTTGAGTTTTTAGCCAATCACCTGCGCCTCAATGGCATCAAACAGGTGGATGGAATCCTCGCTGACCTAGGCGTTTCATCGCATCAGTTCGATGAGGAATCGCGAGGTTTTTCAATCCGTACAGATGCCCCTCTCGATATGCGCATGAATCAGCGTGGAGCGGTTTCCGCAGAGACCATTGTGAATGAGTATGATGAGCAAGCCCTTATTGATCTGCTTCGGAAATATGGAGAGCTGCCAAATGCGCGTCGCATCGCAGGAGAAATACTTCGTGCCCGATCTTCACGCAAGATTAAGACAACCGGTCAGCTGATGGAGGCCCTAGCTGGATGTGCTCCAAAATTTAAAGACCACAAGTTTTTTGCCCAAGTTTTTCAAGCAATACGCATTGAGGTGAATCGCGAAATGGAGGCATTGGAGAAATTCCTTGAACAAACGGCAGAGGTAATTCGCCCTGGCGGAAGACTCGTGGTGATGTCATACCATTCATTGGAAGATCGCTTGGTGAAAAACTACATGAAACGCGGCTCTCTAGATGGTGAAATTTCGAAGGATTTCTTCGGAAATGTATTGAAACCGTTTACAGAAATAAATAGACATCCGATTGTGCCAACGGAACTAGAGTTGGAGAAAAATACGCGCTCCAGAAGTGCAAAACTTAGAATAGCAGAACGAAATGGCTGAGAACGAGTACGTCGAAAAAAGTGCAGCCGAAGAACAACTACCTAAGGCTGACAAAAAAGAGAAAAAGAAAAGTGATTCGGCAAAACCGAAAGGTCGCCCGAATGCTTTTACTCAAATCCTCAATGGGGATTTTTTAACGCGCGAATTCGTGTTGAACAACTTGAACTTCATCTTTTTTGTCATTTTCCTTCTGCTACTTATCGTTGGAAAAGGCTATTACGGCAAGCAGCTGACGCGCGATGTGGATGATGCTCAAAACCATTTGAACGAGGTGACTTCAGATTATGTGGAAGCCAAAGCACGACTTGAAGAACAAACAAGACGCTACAGGTTGGTGGATAAACTTGAACCTCGAGGTGTGAAAGAAACACAACAGGAAACTAAGGTGATACGAATAAGAGGAAATATAAAATGAGTGAAAAACGACATGTTATTTTGCGTGCGTATTTCGTGTATGCTGGATTTGTTGTGCTCATGATTGCCGTGATTTTTCGCACAATTTCTATTCAATTTGAGGGGCGGTCAAATGTGTTTGCATCCTCTGAGGAGAAAATGCCTATTCGAAAATCTCCAAGGTACCCGCGAAGAGGCGAAATTCTTGACATTAACCTGACGCCTTTGGTGACATCGGTGTGCTACTACAACATTTACATGGATCCTACCGTGGTAGAGCAAGACATCTTCGATGAAAAACTGGCCGAACTGTCAAAGGGTCTAGCTAAAATTTATCCTGAAAAATCTGCACGCGAATACCAGAATATGATCCGAAGTGCTCGTGCTCGAAATTCCAGATTCCTCTTAATTCACAAAAAGGCGAGTGGTGAAGAACGCGACGCACTCAATGCACTGCCCATTTTTGACCTAGGTCGATTAAAGGGGGGGATTATCGACAATGAAGAAGTCATTGTTCGGAAAAAACCAAATGGTGAATTGATGAGCCGCACACTTGGCTTTTACCGAAATGATGAAGTAAAGGTTGGGATTGAAGATGCGTACAACGAATACCTGAGCGGTGAGGAGGGTGAAGAAATCGAACAAAAAATTTCGACCGGATGGAAGAAAACCGGTCAAGTCGTGAAAGAGGCTGTG
>CALPWQ020000091.1 GCA_943327315.2 Chitinophaga pinensis | reverse complement strand
GAAATGTTTGAGGCCTTGAAATTCATAAAAATACCGTCTTTTATCGTTTGAAATTCAAGTGGAAAACCAGGGATTTTTGAATTTACAATGGATTGCCCTTTCAAATCAATGGTAAAGTCATTCGTGTACCAATAAACAAATTCGGCATCACTTGATTTAATGACCGCTTTCTTGCATGTATAGTCTAATACCTTCTTCGTTTCATCGACCAAGACAACGACCATAGTGGTGTCTGGTGCTTGCTGTGAAGCATCGTATTGTTCCGCTTTCATTTTTGAGGCAAACTTCCCTTTCGGTGTTGTAAATAAATTCAAAAAGCGGTCGTTTTTCCAATCAACAACAGCTACAATATCATACATTTCACCAAACTTAAAGTCCAAACGAGATTTTCCATTCATGAAATATACTTTCATGGTGCTGTTCCGCAGCATTCCAGCTTGTTGACGTGCCTTCAAACTGGTGTCCATCGCTTGTACCTCAATAAAAAATTCGATAAATCCTTCTTTGCTTTGAGCGAGTGTGTTCACACTGTAAAGAAAAATAAATGATATGGCAGCTATAATTTTTTTCATGTACAAATGTAAGAATTAATTATACTAAAACTAAAGTCTAGCGCTTACTCTAGAACGATTTAAACGAGCTTTTGACGGATTAAAAGTAAAGTGGTTTTCGTGGTTTCAAAAAGTTCTTGGATCCTCTTGTCACTTTTCTGAAAGTTCGTACACTTACAACTAGATGAGTAAGGAAAAACAGACCCATTTTTTGCATTTGTACGAGCCTGTACATGATCGCTTTGAACGGTTTTGTCGAGCCCGATCCTATGGTGAAATGGATTTCAAGGACTTGATCAATGATTCGCTAGTTATTGCCTATGAACGCTTTGAATCCCTTCGGTCCGAGCAGGCATTTCTTTCTTTTCTTTTTGGAATATCAGTGCGCATCATCAGCAACCATAAACGGAAAAAGAGCGAAGTGGCGCATTCGGAAGAACATGGTTCAATTGCAGACACCGCGCAAGAAATCTTCGCAGACGGTCACTTTTTACACCTGGCTTTAGCGCAACTTCCCGCCGCCCAAAAGGAATCCATCATTCTATTCGAAATCTCTGGATTCAAAATCAAGGAAATAGCCGAAATTCAATCCGTTTCTGAAGATGCAGTAAAACAACGCTTGAAGCGAGGACGTGAACGTCTGCAAGAAATTCTCACCTATGTGGCGAAGCCCCACACCAATACTTCTCACTGATGGAAAAATTAAGGACCTTGGATCAATTGTTCGAAAACTATTCGAATCAATCAACTGTAGTTACCTTTGAGGAGACGAAAGATCGTTTCCTGCATACCCTCAACACAACAAAAACACCGACTGAACAGTCGAAAAAACTTCATTTAACCCTTAAATTCTGGATCATGATGGCCATTGGAATCACCTTCATCGCGGCTCTGCTTCTCCTGAGCAATCCGTCTTCGTCTGATGGAAATCAGCACGTACCTGAGCATTCCAATACAAAAAGTATATCCATTCCCGCAGATTCAAGCCACACCAAAAAGAAATGGCCAAGAGAGACTGCGCAAATTCAATCGACTAACAATGCGGATAGCCAAGTGCAGGTAATTCCTTGGATGGGTGAGGTTTTGAAGAAGCAAGAGAAAGAAGGTGTAGAAGATTTACAAACCCAAGAATCCCAGGCATTTGTCGTAGATTTTTTCGATGAATACATTTTCCCAAAACTGACCGATGAGGAAATAAAAGAAACCAATCGATTCAAGCGTGAAATGCTTCGTTCTCTTCAAAAGTTTGATAAAAAAGACTACGCATGTATTCCTTCTGGCACCTTTCCTTACCAAAATGATTCAGTGTCTTTGCAGTCCTTCTACATGGGCAAAAAGGAAATTTCGAACAAGGAATACCGCATCTTCTTGTTTGATTTGCTGATTCAAGGCCGAAAGGATGAATTTCTCATCGCAAAACCCGACCAATCGCAATGGTCCGTAGGTCAATTAAATAAATCAGCCATGGAGGAACACTATTTTTCTCACCCTGCCTATGACAATTTCCCCATGGTGAATGTCTCGCGCGCTGGAGCTGAATTGTACTGTAAATGGCTTTCTCAAGAATTACTGAAATTCGTTGGGGACAAGCATCCCGAACGTTACAACGATGTGCGCTTGCCCATGCATGTCGAATGGGTGTTTGCCGCTTCTGCAGAAGGAAAACAACTGCCTTACCCTTGGGATGGCATTTATCTACGGAACTACCAAGGACTGATTTTAGCGAACCACAAAACGGAAATGAGTCCTCTTCGACAAGATGAAAAGTTGGAAGACATGGTTGAAACCCTTTCGAACCGTGGTTATCGAGCAGAAAGCAATCCGAAGGATTCCACAGAAACCTTCATCTACCATGACATCACTGCTCCAGTGGGGTCCTATTTTCCAAATGCCCTTGGACTCTTTAACATGAGTGGAAATGTCGCCGAAATGGTATACCATTCCAACACAGGCCGAAAGGACCCAGGCACCGCTGGAGGTGGATGGATGAATACCGCTGAAGAGATTAAAATTCTAGCGCCAGATCCTTACAAAGGAATTGTAGACGCACACAGAAACATCGGCTTCCGCATTGTCATGACTACATTGATTACTCCTTAAGCTATAAATTTTCGAAAAAATCGTTGCCTTTGTCGTCCGTGATGATGAATGCTGGGAAATTCTTCACGGTAATCTTGCGGACGGCCTCCATACCCAATTCTTCAAAGTCAACGACTTCAACTGCTGTGATGTTCTCCTTCGCCAAAATTGCTGCTGGACCCCCAATCGAACCGAGGTAGAAGCCACCGTACTTTTGACAGGCATTCTTGACATCTTTCGATCGGTTACCTTTCGCCAACATAATCATGCTGCCACCGTGCTGCTGGAACAAATCCACATAGCTGTCCATGCGTCCAGCGGTTGTTGGGCCGAAACTTCCAGATGGCATTCCCTCTGGTGTTTTCGCTGGTCCTGCATAGTAAACTGGATGATCTTTAAAGTACTGTGGCATTGGTTTTCCGGCGTCGAGCAGGGCTTTGATCTGCGCATGGGCGATATCCCGTGCAACGATCAAGGTCCCGTTCAATTTCAATCGTGTTTTGATCGGGTATTGTGAAAGTTCTGCCAACACCTCAGCCATTGGGCGGTCAAGGTTAATTTCAATCGCTGGCTCAAGATGAGGCGCTGTTTCAGGCAACAACTGACGCGGATTCTTTTCTAGTTTCTCAATGAACAATCCTTCTTTGGTGATTTTCGCTTTGATGTTTCTGTCTGCCGAGCACGAAACGCCTAGTCCTACAGGACACGATGCAGCATGTCGCGGCAAACGAATCACGCGCACGTCGTGGGTGAAATATTTCCCACCAAACTGAGCACCAATGAGACTTTCTTGGCAAATCAACTGAACGCGTTTTTCCCATTCCAAGTCGCGGAAAGCTTGACCATGCATGTTTCCTTCAGTTGGCAATTCATCAAAATATCCCGCTGATGCTTTCTTCACTGTGGCAAGATTCGCTTCCGCAGAGGTGCCTCCGATGACAAGCGCCAAGTGATAAGGTGGACAAGCCGCTGTGCCAAGGTCTTTTATTTTGTCGCGGACAAACTCTTCCAATGATTGCTCATTCAAGAGTGACTTCGTTTTTTGATATAAGAAGGTTTTATTCGCCGAACCACCTCCTTTCGCTAAAAATAGAAACTCATATTTTGCTCCCTTCTTGGCATAAATATCAATTTGTGCCGGCAGGTTTGATCCAGAGTTTTTCTCCTCAAACATGCTGATGGGTACAATCTGTGAATAGCGAAGGTTACGTTGCTGGTAGGTGTTGAAAATTCCTTTTGAAAGGTATTCCGCATCGTCCACACCGGTGTAAACGTCTTCACCTTTCTTCGCCATAATGATGGCTGTTCCCGTATCTTGGCACGAAGGCAATTGTCCTTCGGCCGCTACTACAGCGTTTTGCAATAGGTTATACGCCACAAAACGGTCGTTGTCTGTTGCCTCAGGATCTTGCAAAATGTTGTTTAGTTTCTGCAAATGTGAAGTCCGGAGAAAGAAAGAAACATCACTCATGGCCGCTTCTGACAGTACTTCGAGGGCCTTGGGGTCAATGACAAGGATTTCTCGATCACCGAGCTTCTCGACGTTCACATAATCGGAAGAAACGTGCGTGTACTCAGTAGTGTCGCGTAAAATCGGATAGGGATCCGCATAAAAGAACTCAGCCATGGGATATGTAATTTTTCTTTTTCAAAGGTAGTGATACACTTCGAAAGGCAGGTCGTCCAGCGAAAAAATCATACAGAAATCGAGCAATTCTTACCAAACGATGCGCAATCCAAGTGAACTTGTGATGTTGGGTGTAAGTTGTGTTTTTAAGGATGGAATTGTTGTAATGGTCATCGATGGACGCGCTTCAGCAAAAAGGTGCAAACGGTTCATGAACTCACGTTTCTTGCCCAAGCGGAAATCAAGCCCCATTGGGAGATAAACGGTACTTGCCACGTGGGTTTTTTGAGTGAAACGTTCTTGTTCATGTGTCCAATTGGATTGGTCATAGTTTCCAGATGAAGCGTAATGTTCGTCGTGGTATTCGACCGTCAAGAAGCCATTGAAAGCTATCCCCACATTCACCCCAATTCCGCCGTAAATGGACCATCTCGCCGCGGGTTTGGTACGGAAAATTAAAGACGCGTCGAGAGACAAATATGTGGATTGGTATGCGCCGTACATGTATTGCGAGTGCGTGGAATCAAGGAAAATTTGCTGACCTGTTTGCGCGGAAGTAAGGGTGTCGTAATGGAAACTTTCATACCTGGAACTCGAGCCTGTACCCAAGGTGCGTGTGCTGTACCCCAATCCCAAACGCAACAAGGGATTTGGCTTGTTTTTGAAGGTGAATCCAAGAAGGCCTGTAAATGAGGGATTCGTATAGGTACTGTTGTAATAGTTGCTCGAGAATCCGGAATAATCCTTCGCGAGAATACTTGATCCTGGTGCAAGCATCTTAAAATCAGTGAGCGACATGGTTTCAACTTGCGATAGGTTCGACCCAATCAGCACCTGAGCTTCGGTAAGTTGCATGCAGCCCGATTTTTCCTGTGCAACAAGTGCTGTGGAAACGAATAAAAAGTAAATGGTAAGTTTTTTCATCAATAAGTAATTTAGTGAACGCTTGAACGAGCAAGACGGGTATCTATTTCATGATCCCGAACTGAAATGCGAATTTTAACAATTCACACCATCGAAATCGGGACAAAAATAGCCGTACTTCCTATGCGCTCTCGCCAAATTTCGTTAATTTCGCTGCTTGCGAAAAAGCAAGGTATATGTCGAGTAAATATCCAGAATACAAAGGGTTGAATTTGCCAAATGTGGCAGAACGCGTGTTGGAGAAATGGGAGCGTGATAAGGTCTTTGAACAGTCCATTTCAACGCGTGAAGGGAAAACACCGTTCATTTTCTTTGAAGGTCCACCATCTGCGAATGGATTACCGGGCATTCATCACGTGATGGCCCGTGCGATCAAGGATATTTTCTGTCGCTACAAAACCTTGAAGGGATTTCAGGTGAAGCGCAAGGCCGGTTGGGATACCCACGGCTTGCCTGTTGAATTGGGTGTGGAGAAGGAATTGGGAATTACCAAGGAAGACATCGGAACAAAGATTTCTGTCGAAGATTACAACAAAGCATGTCGCGAAGCCGTGATGCGCTATACGGATATTTGGAATGACCTCACAAGAAAAATGGGGTACTGGGTGGATATGGAAGATCCCTACATCACTTACGAACCAAAGTACATGGAGTCGGTGTGGTGGTTGCTCGGTCAATTGTTCGAGAAGAACTTGATGTATAAGGGATATACCATTCAACCGTATTCGCCGAAAGCAGGGACAGGACTTTCTTCGCACGAAATCAATCAGCCGGGCTGTTACAAGGATGTGACAGACACGACAATTGTTGCCCAGTTTAAAATCAATGATTGGAAAGGATTAGCCCCATTCAAAGGCTTGGATCTGAATGCTGAAGTGACACATTTCCTCGCTTGGACGACAACACCATGGACCTTGCCATCGAATACAGCTTTGTGTGTTGGTCCGAAAATCGACTACGTCTTGGTGCGCTCGTTCAATCAGTATACACACACTCCGATGAATGTCATTCTTGCTAAAAACTTGGTGGGATACCAGTTCAGTAAAGGATTTCAAGCCCATGAAAGTGCGGATGAATTGAACAATTACACAGCTGGTGATAAGGTGATTCCCTATTTCATTGCGGGTGAATGTCTCGGTGCTGACCTTATCGGTGTTCGCTACGAGCAACTCTTGTCCTATGCCTTGCCAGCAGAAAAACCGGAAGAAGCTTTCCGTGTGATTGGTGGTGATTTTGTCACAACAGAAGATGGAACTGGAATCGTGCACATCGCGCCCACCTTTGGTGCGGATGATGCCAGAGTTGCAGCTGATGCAGGTGTTCCGCCCATGTTGGTGGCGGATGACAAAGGAAATTTGGTTCCCTTGGTGGACCTTCAAGGGAAGTTTCGTCCAGAAATGGGTGAGCTCGCTGGCCAATTTGTCAAATATGAATATTACGACGAAAACGATGCGCCTGAACGCTCGGTAGATGTGCAAATCGCCATTGCCTTGAAGACAGACAACAAGGCCTTTAAGGTAGAGAAATATGTGCACAGCTACCCGCATTGTTGGCGAACAGACAAGCCAGTGCTTTACTATCCGTTGGACTCATGGTTCATTCGTGTGACAGATGTGCGTGAGCGCATGATGGAGCTTAACAATACCATCAACTGGAAACCTGAATCTACCGGCTCTGGGCGCTTTGGGAAGTGGCTCGAAAATGCCAACGACTGGAACCTTTCACGCTCCCGATACTGGGGAATTCCAATTCCAATCTGGTCAACGGCCGAAGGGGATGAGCGCATCTGTATTTCATCGGTTGAACAATTAAAAAATGAATGCGACAAAGCGGTAAATGCAGGGCTAATGGCTGAAAATCCATTGGCTCACTTTACGGCCGGAGATATGTCGAAGGAGAATTATGCGCAAATTGATCTGCACAAAAATTATGTGGATTTGATCACGTTGGTTTCACCTTCTGGAAAACCAATGAAACGCGAAGCCGATCTCATTGATGTATGGTTCGATTCAGGATCGATGCCTTATGCGCAGTGGCATTACCCATTTGAAAACAAGGAGTTGATCGATGATCACAAAGCTTTTCCGGGTGACTTCATCGCAGAAGGAGTGGATCAAACGCGTGGTTGGTTCTATACTTTGCACGCCATTTCGACCATGGTCTTCGATTCAGTGGCCTATAAAAATGTGGTTTCGAATGGATTGGTGCTGGATAAGAATGGCCAAAAAATGTCGAAACGTCTTGGCAACGCGGTTGAGCCTTTCGAGAACTTGTCAACCTACGGTGCAGATGCAACCCGTTGGTACATGATTACAAATGCCCAACCATGGGACAACTTAAAGTTCGATAGTGATGGAATCACAGAAGTGCAAAGAAAATTCTTCGGGACGCTCTACAACACCTATTCGTTCTTCTCTTTGTACGCGAATATCGATGGTTTTGATTACTCGGAAAGGGAAGTTCCTCACAAGGAACGGCCAGAAATTGACCGATGGATTTTATCTCGATTGAATTCATTGGTGAAGGAAGTGGATGCCGCTTTTGCGGAATATGAACCAACAAAAGCAGGACGATTGATTCAGGATTTTGTGAATGATCAACTGTCGAATTGGTACGTGCGCCTTTGCCGTCGCCGCTTCTGGAAGAGTGATGATTCAAAAGATAAATTATCCGCCTACCAGACCTTGTACTCGTGCCTTGAAACGGTAGCTATTTTGGGTTCACCCATTGCGCCTTTCTTCATGGATCAGTTGTTCTCTGACTTAAACAGCGTGTCAAAGCGACATGCCTTAGAATCGGTTCATTTGGCAGATTTTCCAATGGTCAATTCAACCCTCATCCATCGAGATTTGGAAGATCAAATGGACATCGCGCAGCGCATTTCATCGCTGGTGTTGGCGCTTCGGAAAAAAGAAAAAATCCGCGTGCGCCAGCCGCTTCAAAAGATCATGGTGCCGGTGTTGAGTCAAACATTTGCCGACAATTTGCGCCACGTGCAAGACTTGATTCTTTCGGAAGTAAACATCAAGGAACTTGAGTTGCTCGAGGAGGGAAGCGGCGTTTTGGTGAAAAGCATCAAACCGAATTTTAAGACAATTGGTCCGAAATACGGCAAGCAAATGAAAGCGATTGCTGCTCTTGTCGGACAAATGTCGGGTGATGATATTTCAGCCATTGAGTCTACAGGCACTTGGAGTGGAACAATCGATGGCGAATCCATTGTGCTCGACTTGGCGGACTTTGAAATCGCTGCGCAAGACATTCCAGGGTGGTTGGTGGCGTCTGAAGGAGGCTTGACGGTTGCCTTGGACATTACCATTACGGATGAATTGAAATCGGAGGGAATTGCCAGAGAATTGGTCAACCGAGTGCAGAATCTGCGCAAGGATTCAGGATTGGAAGTAACAGATAAGATCCGAATCACTGTGGAAACAACGGATGTGATGCGTGAGGCCATTGCTGCACATGCTGGATATGTGCAAGCCGAAGTCTTGGCGACAGAAATTGTATTTGGCGCAACAAGCAGCAGCGCATTGATTACTGATTTAGAAAAAGAAGGCGACACACGTGTGGAGCTAGTGAAGGCATAAAGAATAATCGTTAAGGCTGATCTCACGAACAAAATAAAAGTCTTGTTTGTTAGTTTAAGACGCGTGACGCGATACAACGAAGTAAATACTATGGGAGAATATACTGCAGGGCCATTTTTGGAGCAAATCCAAATCCCTTCCGATCTTCGGGAAAAATTCAAGGTGGATGATCTGCCACAAGTTTCTGATGAGGTGCGTCAATACATTGTCGATGTCATTTCAGAAATTGGAAATAGCCACTTTGGCGCAAGTTTGGGTGTGGTTGAATTGACGGTTGCTTTGCATTATGTGTTCAATACACCTGAAGATCAATTGGTTTGGGATGTTGGACATCAAGCGTATGGACATAAAATCTTAACGGGTCGCCGCGAACGTTTTCACACGAATCGTCTTAAAGGTGGAATGTCTGGTTTTCCAAAGCGCTCTGAAAGTGAATACGATACCTTCGGTGTAGGTCACTCTTCGACATCTATATCTGCAGCATTAGGAATGGCTGTAGCCAGTAAATACAAAGGGGAAAAGCAACGTCAACATATCGCCGTAATTGGCGATGGTGCCATGACGGCTGGACTTGCCTTCGAGGGCATGAACCATGCTGGATTTGAAAAAGATGCCAATCTATTGGTCGTGTTGAATGACAATTGCATGTCGATTGACCCGAATGTTGGTGCTCTAAAAGAATACCTCACGGACATTACAACCTCTCATACCTACAACAAGATCAAGGATGAGGTGTGGAACCTTTTGGGGAAAATTTCAAAGTTTGGTCCAGATGCGCAAACCATCGCATCGAAAGTGACTCACGCCTTGAAAGGATCCTTGTTGAAGCAAAGCAACTTATTCGAGTCCTTGAACTTCCGCTACTTCGGTCCTGTTGATGGGCACGATGTGATTGGTTTAGCGAAGGTCTTGGAAGATTTAAAAGATATTCCCGGCCCAAAAATTCTGCATTGCATCACACGAAAAGGTGCCGGATATAAGTTTTCTGAGGAAGGAAACCCAACGAAATGGCACGCGCCAGGGGTTTTTAACAAGGAGACAGGTGAAATTGTGAAAGTGGTCCCAAAATCGCCTCAACCACCTAAATACCAAGATGTTTTCGGACATACCATCGTTGAGTTAGCGGAGAAAAACACCAAGATTATGGGCGTTACCCCTGCGATGCCTTCAGGCTGTTCCTTGAACATCATGATGGAGGCCATGCCAGATCGCGCGTTCGATGTGGGGATTGCTGAACAGCATGCAGTAACGTTTTCCGCAGGATTGGCAACGCAAGGATTGGTGCCGTTTTGTAACATCTATTCGTCCTTCATGCAGCGTGCCTATGATCAGGTATTGCACGATGTGGCTCTTCAAAATTTAAATGTTGTCTTCTGCCTCGATCGCGGCGGATTAGTTGGAGCGGATGGTGCGACGCATCATGGTGCATACGATATGGCATACATGCGTCACATTCCAAACATGGTCGTTTCGGCACCAATGGATGAAGCTGAGTTGCGAAATCTCATGTTTACAGCTCAACAAGAGAATATGGGTCCTTTCTCTATTCGCTATCCTCGTGGAAATGGGGTGATGACCGAGTGGAAAACGCCAATGAAAGCGATTCAAGTTGGAACAGGACGAAAACTGACCAATGGTGAAGATGTCGCCATTTTAACAGTAGGTCACCCTGGGAATTTTGCGCAGCAAGCACTTGCTGAAATGAAGGAGCTGGGAATTAGTGCAGCACATTACGACATGCGTTTCGTGAAACCTGTCGATGAGGTCATGCTGCATGAAGTGTTCTCAAAATTCTCAAAAGTGATCACGGTAGAAGATGGATGCTTAATGGGAGGATTTGGTTCTGCTGTGATTGAATTTATGGTCGATCAAAAGTATTCAGCTGAAGTGGTACGCCTCGGAATTTCAGATCGCTATGTGCACCACGGAACGCAAGAAGAACTTTGGGCGGACTGTGGTTTTGATGTACATGGAATCGTTGCTGCGACGAAGAAACTCATTTCTTACGAAGAAACTTTCAGTAATTTGAGTCAATCTGTAAGTTAAGCGCAGAATTACTGCTATCTTGGCCCAAATTTACTGCTTATGTCCATTCCTACTAAAAGTAGCGCACTTGTTACGCTTATCGTCATTTTTTTCTTTTGGGGCTTCGTTGCTGCGAGCAATGACATCTTAATTCCGGTCTTCAAAAAAGCACTGGATCTGAGTCAACTTCAATCGCAGATGATTTCATTTGCTTTTTATGTAGCCTATACGGTTGGTTCAATTTTATATTTTGTCATTTCAGGTTTGCTGAAGAGGGATATCTTGAACATCATAGGCTACCGAAACGGGCTTGCCTTGGGTTTAATTATTTCAGCGGTGGGGACACTTTTGTTCATTCCAGCATCAAACAATGCATCTTTTCCATTATTGATAAGCGGTTTGTTTACGGTAGGACTTGGATTCTCCCTTCAGCAAATTGCAGCAAATCCGCTTGCCATTCAGATGGGTGATCCTTCGAAAGGAAACATGCGCTTGTCTCTTGCCGGAGGAATCAACAATGTGGGTACAACCATCGGACCTGTCATCGTTTCGTTTGCCATTTTTGGAGGGATTTCTAACCCAGACCAAGCCTTAAACCTAGAAGCGGTACAAATTCCGTATCTCGTGCTTGGTGCGGCGTTCTTAGTGGCTGCAGTTTTCTTTAAATTTTCTTCTGTTCCCGACCGTATCGGTGGTGAAACACAAAACAAGGGCGGTGGCATCATGGAGACCTTGCGTTA
This sequence comes from Chitinophaga pinensis, assembly GCA_943327315.2. Classification (GTDB taxonomy): domain Bacteria; phylum Bacteroidota; class Bacteroidia; order Flavobacteriales_D; family Crocinitomicaceae; genus M0103. Next base: position 1,344 of record CALPWQ020000091.1, on the reverse strand, counting down.
TCCGCAAGTGGTATTGGGCATGATCGCTATTTTCGTTTATGTAGGTGTGGAAGTTTCTACCGCGAGTAACTTACCCGAATTCATGAAGCAAAAACTGGGAACTCCCGAGAGTGCTGTAGCCCCTTATGTATCTTTGTTTTGGGCAAGTTTAATGATTGGTCGTTGGACATCCGCTGCTGGCGCATTCGATCTTAAGGAAGCAACAAAACTGAAGTTGAGTCTTTTACTCCCTTTTGCCGCTTTCGGGGTGTTTGCTTTTGCCAATGTCATTGGTGGGCATTCGATTCAATCGCTCTACCCGTATTTGTTAATCGTGGTTATTCTAGCCGTGGCTGATGCCGTAAGTGAAGGGAAACCAACCCGACAAATCATCATTTATTCAAGCTTAGGAATCCTTGCACTGATTGTCGGTATTTTCTCTAGTGGAATGACGAGTGTCTTTGCCTTTATCTCTGTGGGCTTGTTCTGCAGTACGCTTTGGCCATGCATCTTTACCTTGGGCATTGCTGGATTGGGTGAGAAAACGAATACGGCTTCGAGCTTGTTGATCATGATGATCATGGGTGGTGGAGTGATTTCACTCATCCAAGGCGCATTGTCCTCAGAGAAGATGCTCGGAATTCAGCACTCCTACTGGGTAGGGGTGGTATGCTTTGCTTACCTAGCTTTCTTTGCCGTTTACACGGGTAGAATCCTTAAGAAAAGAGGAATTTCCTTTGACGCAACTGAAGGGGGAGGGCATTAAAAAGATCATTAAGGTTTAATATTTTTTCGTAACTTATTATGAAAAAATTTAAATGCCAACGAATTCAAATTTACCGAATAGGCGGTCTATTCGCCTAAAAAACTATGATTATTCCCAAAAGGGGAGTTATTTTATTACCATCGTTACTCAAAATCGAAAACACTTATTTGGCAAAATTGAAGACGGAAAAATGATCTTAAGTTCCGTTGGAAGAATCGTCGAAGAAGAATGGCTAAATACCATTCAATTACGACCTAATGTCACTTTGGGCGAATTTATCATTATGCCTGACCACATGCATATGATCGTTACCATCATCACTCAAATCGAAAAAAAAGATAATGAGGAATGGATCCATTCGAATCCAAAAAGCCCTTCACACACCATTGGCGCAATAATCCGCGGATTTAAAGGCGCTAGCACAAAAAAGATAAATCTTTTTTTAAATTCCTCTAGAACGGGCGAATTGCTATTCGCCCCCTCTTCCGAATTGCTATTCGCCCCCTCTTCCGAATCGCTATTCGCCCCCTCTCCTAGAACGGGCGAATCGCTATTCGCCCCCTCTCCTAGAACGGGCGAATCGCTATTCGCCCCATCTT
>CALPWQ020000090.1 GCA_943327315.2 Chitinophaga pinensis | reverse complement strand
TTTTTTTTTTTTTTTGGTGAGGGCTTGTTGTTACAAACATTCGATACCTGACAGGACGAACATGCAGATGGGGACACAAAACAGAGTGAAAAAAATTGAACATGCAGTTAAAGAACCAATAAGAAGAAGTTGAATTTATCGGGCAACAATAATAGTGTATAAAATTTATAAGATAGACCTTACTCATTCGAAAATGTGCTGCACATCTAATTCAACCGAAAATTGTTTTTTTGGATAGTTTGATTTACGATACGATAAGTCATGCCACTCAACGAGAAAGTGTCGTGATTGGATAATAAATTAAATAGAAAATGATTATTTTTGAACTATACTGGTTTCAAGAAACGCTCAGTTCACAAACATTTTAGGATAGTTTCATAAATTATTTTTCGTTTATTAATACACACACATGAAACTATTTAGCTTATTGGTGATCGCCATATTTTTATTTTCTACAACAGCTAATCTTTATGCTCAGGCTAATCTCACCGAGGAGAATAAGATAAAAATTATTTTAAAGCTTGATAGTTTAATGCTTAGTGATTATGTGAATCTCGAAAAGGCAAAAATAGTTCACGAAAAATTACAAGAATTGATCAAGGATTCCCGATTTCCGTCAATAAAAGATGAAAGAACCTTAGAAAATGTGGTGAATATGTACCTTCAGCAAGTAACTGCTGATGCGCACCTAAGATTTTACTACGATAAAAAAAAATACGAACTTTTTCTTAAACCCCAGGAGGAAATCGAAAAAGGTGAAGCCGAACAATATAGTAAAATCAATTTCGGGCTTCAAAAAATCGAAATCCTTCCAGGAAATATTGGTTATCTAAAAATCAATAAATTTCAAAATCTGAATAATGTTATTGAGACGGCTGCAGGAGCAATGGAATTTTTAAGAAATTCGGATGCGATAATTATTGATCTCCGCAATAATGGAGGTGGTGATGGAAGAACAGGGAGGTTTTTTTTAAATTATTTTGTTAAAGACACATCGAATGCTCAATTAATCGATCTACCTATTCCTGAATCATTTGAACTGTTTCAAGAGGATGTTCAACTATGCGTGCTCATTGGTAAGGGTACTTTTTCAGCAGCAGAAGGATTTACCAAGGATGTTCTGGATTACAAGCGGGGTATTGCTATTGGGGAACAAACAATTGGCGGTGGTCATTCAGGTGGAAGCGTTTCATTACACGACGGGTTTTTGGTCTTTCTCCCAACAGAGGTTTCTTCCAGTGAAATAGAAGGTAAAGGAATAACACCGTCAATTGCTGTAAACGAAAGGGATGCGCTGATTAAAGCGCAAGAGATAATTCTTACGGATTTACAATCAAAGGCAGTAGATCCAGATGAAAAAGCCAGTTATACTTGGTTTCTCGAAAGCATATTGGCAGAATCCGGAAAAATAACAGTGAGTAAAAAGATTCTGAATTCTTACACGGGTACATTTGAAGGAGAAAACGAAATACTTCTTTTGAATTCTGAGTTGTACATGAAAAGAGGGGGCCAGCTATTTAAGCTTTTACCCATTTCGAACAATTATTTTGTTATTTCTAACTTCGATGATTTTGGTAAAGGAAACGCACGTATTCGATTTGAGTCTAAGAATCAGGCAGTTTTTATTCTAAATCAAGGAATAGGTATTATGGAAAAAGGATTTAGAAAATTAAAATAGGGAATTAAAATATTCTCGATTACGCTTTTCGTCAAATATTTCTATAAATTTCACCTTACCCAGTTGGCTTTTACTGCATAGGAAGAGCTAGTCAAACGAAATCCAAGAAGCAGTATTGATTTTTATGCAATGGAACTCTTGTAAAAAAAAAGTCGCAATGTATTGTTAATCATATAATTATGTTTTCCGCTTCTTTTTCTTCGCAGCAGGAAAGAGAATGTTATTCAAGATTAAGCGATACCCAGGAGAGTTGGGGTGTAAACTGAGATCGGTAGGTGGATCACCCACTTTGTGTTCGTAATCTTCAGGATCGTGTCCGCCATAAAAAGTCCAAGTGCCTTGACCAAGTTCTCCGTGAATGTAACGCGCTGTGCCTATGGATTTGTTTTCACCCATCACCAATACATTCGGCTTAACGAGGTCCTTTCTGAAGTCCGTCGTTTGACCCATGAACCCATCAATGACGTCGGTATGGCATTGGGTCAACATGGTCGGAACGATGTCCCACTTGGCGGAAAATTCAAACAGCGTAAACTTATCTGTAGCTTCTGTCAAGCGCGAGCTGCGGTGAATGTCTGTTCCGTCGATGTTGGAATATTCATACACCATTGGATCGCGTTCCAATTTGAAATTTTCAAAGGCAAAAGCATTCTCGTACTTCAATTTGTCCTGTGCCCTCGGATCTGAAGGGTCACCGTCAAACATGGATTCACAGACATCCGTTTCCATTGCAGCCAATGCAATGTCAAAGCTGTCGGTCCCGCTGCACATGGTGAAGAGAAATCCTCCGCCAACCACAAAGTTTTTGATGTTTGACGCCACGGCGCGCTTGAGCTCCGAAACTTTATTGAATCCCAGCATTTCTGCGTCCGCTTCGGCTTGAGCAACTTGTTCTTTGTACCAGGGATAGGAGCGGTAGGCGGAATAGAATTTTCCGTATTGACCGGTAAAATCTTCGTGGTGTAGGTGCAGCCAATCGTACTTTGGAAGGACGCCCATCACAATGGCTGAGTCGTAGATTTCATCGTAGGGAATCTCGGCATAGTTCAAAACGAGTGTCACGGCATCATCCCAGGGTTGTTTCCCCTTTGGGGTGTACACCGCAATTTTAGGTGCTTTTTCCAATTGCACCACCTCCATGTTTTCTTCCGGATTGGCGATCAATGATCGAATTTGATTCACCTGTCCATCGGCCAATATTTCATAACGAATGTTGCGCGCCACCAATTCTTCTTCCAAGGTGCGAAGATGGGGCAGAAGAAAGGATCCGCCACGGTAGTTGAGCAACCACTCAATGGTAATGTTGTTTTCTAAGCAGTAATAAGCGACACCATAGGCCTTTAAATGGTCAGTTTGACCATCATCCATGGGGATCATAATTTGCGTGGACCGTGCATGAAACACGAGCAAAAAGGCAAAGAATAAATGGAGAGTATAACGCATTGCTGAATTACAATTTAGAATGGAGTGTCGTCGTTCTCGCGATCAAAACTCTGGAAATCTTCGTTGATGGTGTTCATTTTACTTGGTACCGTATAGCTTGCGGGTGCAGGATCGTCGAATTCTGTATTTGCTCCCATGTTGGTATGAGCAGGCACATTCGCATCTTCGTTGTATGATTCGATGTTGTCGAAACGCGCATATTCCCCGATGAAGCGGAGTCGAACCTTGTCCAAGGCCCCATTTCTGTGCTTCGCCACAATGATTTCGCCAATTCCTTGGTTGGAATTTCCGTCTTCGTCTTGTGTCAACCCATAATATTCTGGACGATAAATGAAAGACACGATATCTGCATCCTGCTCAATCGCTCCCGATTCACGCAAGTCAGAAAGTACGGGACGTTTATCACCTCCACGAGTTTCTACTGAACGACTTAACTGCGATAAAGCAATGATTGGGATATTGAGTTCCTTTGCAATTTCTTTGATAGAACGAGAGATGGCTGAGATTTCCTGTTCACGGTTACCTGCTCCTTTGGCACCACCTGCGGTCATCAACTGCAAGTAATCGATGATCACCAAGTCAATGTTGTGTTGCATTTTCAATCGGCGACATTTTGCGCGCAAGTCGAAAATACTGATCCCTGGTGTGTCATCGATGTAAATTGGAGCAGTTGCCAATTTGCTGATGCGCGAGTGCAATTGTTGGAATTCATGGTCACGTAAATCTCCTCGTCTCAATTTCTCTGCACTGATGCGTGCTTCGCTGGCAATGAGTCGTTTTACCAACTGCACTGAGGACATTTCAAGAGAGAAAATTGCTACGCCACGCCCATGATCAACTGCAGTGTTGCGCGCCATGGAAAGGACAAAGGCTGTTTTTCCCATCGCAGGACGTGCGGCAATCACGATCATATCGGAACGCTGCCATCCAGAGGTTAATTTATCCAAGTCGGTAAATCCAGAAGGAATTCCAGAGATGCCATCGGAATTTTGTGAGGCTTTTTCAATTTCTTCAATGGCTTGTCGAACCACATTTTGCATCAAATCCACATGTTTTCCCATGTTGTTTTCTGCAATTTGGAACAATTCTGATTCGGCCTTATTCAAGACATCAAAGACATCGTTCGTGTCGTCAAAGGCATCGCGAATCACTTCACTGCTCATGCGGATCAATTCGCGTTTGATGTGCTTTTCAGAAATGACACGGGCATGGTATTCTGCGTGAGCGGTCGAAGCCACACGAGAGGTCAACTGAGAAATGTAAGCCGCACCTCCAGCAGCTTCAAGCTCCCCATTTTTTTTCAATTGATTGATGACTGTCAATAAGTCAATTGGACTGGACGAACCAAATAACTCACGAATCGCATTGTAGATGTATTGATGCTTCGGATCATAAAAACTCTGCGGCTTTAATGTGTCTATGGTATCCGTAACGGCATTTTTCTCGAGCATCATCGCTCCCAAAACTGCCTGTTCCAAGTCTATAGCCTGCGGCGGAATCTTTCCTAAGTCATTCATCAATCCAGATGGATTTTTTGCGCGCGTTACAGTTCGCTTGGTGTTGTCACTCATATTGTTGTCCATAAAAGCAAAGATACGTATTCGAAGGGCTCTTTTTATTCTCCTATGAAAACTTTGCGAAAAGATATTCAGAGGGGTTTTGAACAATTGTTGAAATCCCTATGTATCTTTAACGGGTGAAGCGAGAAATCATAACCACAGCCGACGGTTCGATGTCGATTCGAATACCCGAAATGGATGAAAACTACCATTCTTCGCATGGAGCTTTACAGGAAGCAAAGCATGTGTTTATTGAACATGGACTTCGGGCAATACTAGAAAAAAAAAACATCCGAATTTTTGAAATGGGCTTTGGGACAGGATTGAATGCCTTGCTCAGTGCCCAAGAAGCAATTCATCTTAAAAAGCACATTCATTATACCGGAATTGAAGCATTTCCTGTTTCTGTTGACATGGCGCTTTCTATGAACTATGAAAAGTTTGTTGCCGCTGATGTTGAAGCTGTATTTCCAGCCTTGCATTTGACTGAATGGGGCATTGCACAGCACATTTCTCCCTTTTTCACGCTTGAAAAGATTCAACAAAAAATTGAAGATTATTTTCCCAAAACAAGATCCATTGATCTCGTTTATTTTGATGCTTTTGGTCCTAGCGCTCAAGCCGACATGTGGAATGTAAATGTCCTTGAGAAAATGGCAGATTTGCTTGTTCCAGGTGGATTGTTTGTTACCTACTGCGCCAAAGGTCAGTTAAAACGAGATCTGAAATCATTGGGGTTCACGGTAGAATCATTGCCTGGACCTCCGGGAAAACGAGAGATGACAAGGGCTTGGAAGTATAAGTGATTACAGCAATGTACATTTCATAATGCCATCACGATCAATCTCTGTCAATTTTACCTTGTGGAATGAATTTGCCATGTCGGGGTCATACGGGTATTTTACCTTGACATAGTTTTCGGTAAACCCATACATCACACCTTCATCTTCCTCATGTTCGAACAGCACGGTGCGTTCTGTGCCAATATTTTGCTCGTAAAAGCCCCTTTTTTTCTTGTCGGAAAGGATGTGAAGCATTTTACTGCGCTCACGACGAACAGCCATTGGAACGGGATCGCCAAGTTTGATTGCGGTGGTATTTGCCCGCTCGGAGTAGGTGAACACGTGCAAGTAGGAGATGTCTAAATCTTTCAGGAAATCAATGGTGTCCATGAATTCTTCGTCTGTTTCGCCTGGAAATCCTACAATGACATCCACACCAATACAGGCATCAGCACGGAGTGATTTGATACTATTCACACGTTCTGCATAAAGTGAACGCTCATATTTTCTGCGCATGGCTTTCAATAAACGGTCATTTCCAGATTGCAATGGAATGTGAAAATGGGGAACAAATCGTTGTGCTGTACTCAAACAGAACGAAATGATGTCATTGCTCAACAAATTGGGTTCAATGGAGGAGATGCGGAAGCGGTCAATTCCTTCAACTTGATCTAAGGCTTGAATGAGTTGGAAGAAATTCTCGTCGCCTCCTTGACCAAAATCGCCAATGTTCACGCCAGTGAGTACCACTTCTTTGATGTCGGTTTTTGCTATTTTTTCAGCCTCGATGATCGTTTCAGCGATGTTTGCATTTCGGCTTTTTCCGCGTGCAAGAGGTATGGTGCAAAAGGTGCAAAAATAATCACAGCCATCTTGTACTTTGAGGAAGCTTCGTGTGCGATCGCCATAAGAATAGGAAGGGATGAACTCCGTGGTCTCTTTGATTGAAGCAAAATTTAAAATTGCTACTTCTTGTTTTGCTTGTAATGCATCGATATGCTCAATCAAATTGAATTTCTCATTGGCACCTAGAACGATGTCGACACCGGGAATTTTCCCAATTTCTTGAGGTTTCAATTGCGCATAGCATCCAATAATGGCAACAAAAGCCTCTGGATTGATCTTCATCGCGCGTTTGACCAATTGGCGACACTTTTTATCTGCATTCTCAGTCACTGAACAGGTATTAATGATATAGATGTCAGGTGTCTCTTCGAAGTCAACTTTCGCAAATCCTGCATCGTCGAAAAGACGGGAAATGGTGGAGGTCTCCGAAAAATTTAGCTTGCACCCTAAGGTATAAAACGCGACTTTCTTGTACTGATTCATGCATTGCAAATGTAATTAGATTCGAGCGCATCGCGAAATGAAAGGTCAATTCAAGGGATAAAAAACTATTTTTGCGTATGATGAAAGAATTCAGTTTTCAATACACCATGCTCAACTCATATACGGAATTGGGGGCAGAGGACCTCAATCTCGTGGAACGGGCATTCAATGCATGCAGCAAGGCCTATGCGCCTTACAGCAAGTTTCATGTTGGCGCTTCGGTACTGCTTGCGAATGGTGAAATCGTGGAGGGAAACAACCAAGAGAATATTGCATATCCTTCAGGCCTATGTGCTGAAAGGGTTGCGCTTTTTTGGGTTGGGGCCAACTTTCCAGACACAAAAGTACGCACCTTGGCCATTGTGGCGAAAGGGGATTTGCTGCCAGTCGATCAGATCCTTTCTCCATGTGGTGGATGCCGACAGGTGATGCTTGAAACGGAGCTGCGTCAGGTTGTGCCTTACCGCATCATTATCGTTTCGCAAAATAACCGTACAATGATTTTTAACTCGGCAAAGGACTTATTGCCTTTCTCTTTTGGTTCAATGTAAAGAATGAAATAATGAAGTGGATCAGTACATGGTGGTTTTGGTGTGGGCTAAGCTTCTTGCTGTATGTCAATACCTTAAAACATGAATACACGATTGATGATTTGATTGTTGTCACGTCAAACAAGTTGACACAACAAGGCGTCAGTGCCATTCCTGACATCTTTAGCCACAGTTACATGTTTGGCTACAACGGACGTGAGGATGAGTCATATCGACCATTGACTTTGACAACATTTGCCCTCGAGAAAAGCATGTTCGATGCCAACTCCAGTGCGTCTCATTTCATTCAAGTGCTGTTGTATGCCTTGACCATCCTCGTCTTGTTCCGTTATTTAGTGCGCTTGTTGGGCGAGGACCGTTTGACTTTAGTCGCGCTCATCACCCTCTTGTTCGCAGTGCATCCCTTGCACACGGAAGTCGTTGCAAACGTGAAAAGTCGGGATGAATTGATGTGTGCCTTGTTTCTGTTTTTGTCACTCAACCTTTTTGCACGGAGTATTGATACCGGAAGCAAGCGCGATGTATGGATGTCACTGTTTGTATTTTTCTTAGCAACGCTATCTAAGGAAACTGCCGTGATGGGAGTGGTACTATTTCCTGCCACGTATTATTTCAAGCGTCATGATGGATTTATTTCCTTGGTAAAAAACTCCTATTTATTCAGTATTCCTTTCTTGGTGTATTTCCTCATTCGCTCTGCTGTGCTTTCTGACGTGCTCATCAGTGATCCAATTGATCCGGTGGCAAATTCTCTAGCCTTGTCCTCTTCGTTTTCAGAACAATTGAGTACCAATTTTTCCATTTTTGCAAAATACATTCAATTGATTTTGGCGCCAATATCCTTGAGTTGGGATTACTCCATCGCTGTATTCCAACCTGTTTCTTTTGCTAATCCAGCAGCTATAATCGGTTTAACTTTGGCTCTTGGATTAGTAACTCTCTCTGCAATTGGATTGTTTAAGCGTTCGTTCTTCGGTTTTGCTGGAATTGTCTTTATCTCCACCTTTATTTTAACCTCAAATTTTTTCTTTCTAATCAACTGTCCCTTGGGTGAACGATTTATGTTTATTCCACTTTTAGGAATCATCATAATGGTTATCTTGCTCCTGGAACGTATTCCATTTTTGAAGGGTCGGAATCATGTTTTTCTTTTCAGTGGAATAGCACTTGTTCTCGGTGTTCGAACCATTGTGAGAAATATGGACTGGAAAGACAATATTTCAATTTATACAGCAGGGGTGAAGACTTGCCCGAATAGCGTGAAAACTCGATTTAATCTCGGGACAGCTTACATTCAGTTAGGGAACGCATCGACATCCGCACAAGAGAAACAAAGCTATTATTCCACTGCGGTCAACGAATTGAAAGCAGCACAGGAGATTTATGCACCTTACGTCAATATCTATGAGAATTTAGGTTTTGTTTACGCGGAATTGGCGAAAATCAGTTCGACAAAACAAGACTCCTTGGTCTACTATATTAAAGGGAAGGAAGCTTTAGACCATGCGATTTTTAGTTTGAATCTTAGTAAGCCAACCTTGTTTCAAAATCAGTTCGCTGTTTTGGATCAATTGATACAGATGACCGATAAACCGAATGATAAAAATGCATTGATCGATGACATGATTCTGACGGTTCGTAAAATAAAAAAACCATCTTCAGAAGATTTGAAACGCGAAATTCACTACTTAATTCAACGTGGACGAGCCAACGAAATTCTCGCTCCAGCCCGAGTGATGGCCATAAAATTCCCTAAAGATGCAGCGTACCTTATGCTCATCTCCGAACAATTTTTCAAGGAGGGTAAATTGGACTTGAGTCTCGACCTGATGAAGGCGTATTGCAAAGGAAATCCATCTGATTTGAATGCACAATCCAATTTGGGTATGTTGCTCGAAATGTTGGGCAAGGAAAATGAGGCCATGCTGGTCTATGAAAAAATTCTAAAAGCCAATCCAAATCAAGCCCACACGAAAGAATTGTTCGAAAAATTGAAGGAGAGAATGAAATAAAGTGTCATGTTGACACTAAGTTTTATTTCGATTGATTTTCACGAGTGTGATTGAAAGAGAATTTCTATATTTGCGCGATTATTTTTTTCAAGAGCAAGATGGCAGTAAAAACTGTAGCTAAACCTTCTAAGACAACGAAGAAGTCTGCATTGGCAGCGAATTCCAAATTTCCAAAAGAGACCTATATCAAATGGTATAAGGACATGCTCTTGATCCGAAAATTCGAGGAAAAAACAGGACAGTTGTATATTCAGCAAAAATTTGGTGGCTTTTGTCACTTGTACATTGGCCAAGAGGCCATTGTTGCAGGAACGGCGAGCGCATGTCGGCCTGGAGACAAGCACATGACAGCATACCGTGATCACGGGCATCCCATCGCTTTGGGGACAAATCCTCGTGTATTGATGGCTGAATTGTACGGTCGTTCGACAGGATGTTCTAAAGGAAAGGGTGGGTCTATGCACTTCTTTGACAAGGAACGCAACTTCATGGGTGGACACGGAATCGTTGGCGCACAAATCGCCATGGGTGCTGGCGTGGCCTTCGCTGAGCAATACAACGGTACGGACAATGTAGCTTTTGTTTCCATGGGAGATGGCGCGGTGCGTCAAGGTGCCTTGCACGAAACATTCAACATGGCGATGATTTGGAAACTTCCAGTTGTGTTCATCATTGAAAACAACAATTATGCGATGGGAACCTCTGTTGAGCGTACAACCAACGTAACCGACTTGTCAAAAATTGGACTTTCCTATGAAATGCCATCACGCATTGTGAATGGCATGCGCCCAGAAGATGTGCATGAAGCGATTGAAGAAGCTGCTGCGCGTGGCCGCAGAGGTGATGGACCAACCTTGTTGGATATCCGCACATACCGCTATAAAGGTCACTCGATGTCTGATCCTCAAAAATACCGTTCGAAAGACGAAGTTGCAGAATGGATGGAGCAAGATCCAATCGAACATTGTTTGACTGTGATTCGCGACAACAAATGGATGACGGATAAAGAAATTGAGGCAATAGAAGAATGGGTAAAAAAGGAAGTGGCAGAATCTGTTGAGTTTGCTGAAAATTCACCTTATCCTGAAGCACATGAGTTGTATGAGGATGTGTACACACAAACCGATTACCCCTACATCAAAGAATACTAAGAACAAATTTCAGTTCTTTTTTTAAGCGTTTAATCACTAAAACTTTCCCGTTCAACGGGTGAAAAAATAAAATACTATGGCGGAAATCGTTTACATGCCGAAACTAAGTGATACCATGACGGATGGCGTGGTAGCAGAATGGACAAAAAAAGTGGGGGATAAAGTTTCCTCAGGTGAAGTCCTTGCTGAAATTGAAACGGACAAGGCAACGATGGAATTCGAGTCGTTCTTCGATGGCGTTTTATTGCACATCGGTGTGGAGAAAGGTAAATCGGTTCCTGTAAATTCTGTCTTAGCCATTATTGGACAAGAAGGAGAAGACATTTCAGCATTGCTTGCTAGCGCTGCGGCACCTGCCCCTTTAAAAGAGGAAGCGCTAGTTGCACCGGTCGCTTCAGTACCTGCTCCAGCATCTGCTCCAGCACCAATTGCAGCTCCCGTTGCAGCAGCTCAGGCTGTTGTTCCTGCATCAAACTCTTCTGGTCGTGTTCTTGCCTCTCCATTGGCAAAGAAAATGGCACAAGAGAAAGGTATTGACATTGCTTCTGTCCCAGGTTCGGGTGAAGCAGGACGCATTGTGAAACGCGATGTTGACCATTATGTACCATATACGGCTCCAGCATCAGCACCTGTATTTAGTGCGCCAGCTGGGACGGAATCATTTGTAGATGAAAACGTTTCTCAAATGCGCAAGGTCATTGCGCGTCGTTTGGCAGAAAGCAAGTTTATGGCGCCACATTTCTATTTGACATTAGATATCGACATGGACAATGCGATTGCAGCGCGCAAGTCATTGAACAGCACTGAAGGTGTGAAAGTATCCTTCAACGATATGGTAGTTAAGGCTGTAGCCATGTCATTGCGTCAGCATCCTGCCGTGAATAGTGCTTGGTTGGGAGATGTGATCCGCAGAAATCACCACGTACACATCGGTGTTGCCGTAGCGGTTGAAGATGGACTATTGGTTCCAGTTGTTCGCTATGCCGATACAAAAGGATTCCAACAAATAGGAACCGAGGTGCGTGAATATGCGAAGAGAGCGAAAGATAAAAAACTACAACCTTCTGACTGGGAGGGAAATACATTTACAATTTCGAACCTTGGAATGTTCGGCATCGAATCATTCACAGCGATCATCAATCCACCCGACAGCTGCATTTTAGCAGTTGGTGGAATTAAAGAGGTTCCTGTGGTGAAGAAAGGGCAAGTTGTCCCCGGAAATGTGATGAAAGTTACCTTGTCGTGTGACCACAGAGTAGTGGATGGCGCTTCTGGTGCTGCGTTCTTACAGACATTTAAAGGGTACATGGAAAATCCGGTTGCAATGCTCTTGTAATCCGAATTGTTCACAAAGAATTGTATATTTGCCCCACTTACTTTAAGTACTAATTAACTACGCTTATGAATAAGAATCGAATTTTCATCGTTCGGTCTTTGTTGTTGGCACTATTCACCTCTGCCGGATTTGTATTCGGACAGGCTACGATTCGCGTTCGCGTTGTATCGGTGCAAGTGACCAATAATGTGGATTGTGACGGTTTTACCATTCCCTTTTTTGGATACATCGGAGGTAACAGTGACTTCGTTTGGGAATTTACCGCTACGGATAATACTCTAGGTAATTCGAATAATAATCCAGCACTTTTTGGGCTTTTTGGCTTTAATTATGCCTACAACAATAACAACAATGGTCCATTTACCTTAACTGCTCCTGGCGGTGGATTTAGTCCGAATAGCGGGTTGTTTTTCGATTATCAATACATCTGTGCGACAGATGTGCCTTCGAATATTCAGTTGAAGTGGGAAGCTTACGACAATGATGATGCAGGAAACTATGACATTGTTGGATTAAACAGCGGTCAAACAGGGCTTCAAACAGTAAATATGCCTGTGCCTGCCTTTGCTGGGACATCAAATTATACCTTCACCGCAACAGGAAGTGCGGGATGCCAATCTACGCAGACGTATGTCATCAATCTTTCTGTTGAGCGTTTGCCTTTGGTGGTGAACTACTTTGAAGATGCCATCTGTGATGCAACGGTTGCCGCAATGAATACGACCTATACGTTGGGATGGTGTGATTACTCCTTGGAGCCAAATGAGCCAGCAGCCAGCGATGTGCAAGCAGCTGGATCAACTTGGGTGAAATTTGTTGCTCCAGCAAGTGGGTCGGTTTACATCACAACGGATTTGGCTGGGACCGATATTGGAACCTATTTTGAAGTCTATCACTCCGCGGATGGAAGCAACTGCGGCAATGGTATTCAGCCAATTACAAATGCTTTGATCAAAGATAAATTCGAATACCTCTCGCACGTTGAATTTTCGGATGGTATTGATTTACTTGGATTGGACCCCGAAGCTGAACTTACCTTTGACAGTTGTGACCCTTTT
>CALPWQ020000089.1 GCA_943327315.2 Chitinophaga pinensis | reverse complement strand
GATGGCCACCCACAACCTGAATTAAACTTCGAATCTGAACGGTATAGGGGGTGTTCGCAGCGTCTGCACACAAAAGTTCCAACACCTTTAAAAGAGTTGTACGCTCCTGTGAATGGCATTTCGGTTCCTTTGTTGACGATTACGCGCTCCTCTTCCTTATTTAGCGCCTTCCATTGGTCTTTTGCTAAAGTCATGATTTTGAATTAGAAGGACAAGCCAGAAATTTTCATTTTAAATTCCTCTACCATGATCTCAGTCGCTTGTTTTAGAATGTTTTCTTTTCCATTCCGCGCTTGGATTCGAATTGTTGCACCATTTTCATCCATCTCAAAGGTCACGTATTTCACCACATTAAGGATTTTCTCTTCTTCCGTTAATCCAAATGCTTCCATATCCACATCTTCCAAATTAATAAAGCCTGTTATTCCTTTCTTTCCAAAATTTTCACATCCCCTCGGAATACGAATTTTTTGTCCTGGAGCAGGAACATACTCTGCGTTGCTAAAAGCCGACAAGCCCCTGTTGTTTATTTCTACTTTCGCCATAGAAAGATCCAAGAAGCCTTTCGCCATTTCTGCCAATGGTTTTCCTGCGGGGCATAAACCAACGAATATGTTCATGTCTGAAATTCCTTCATTGGCATTGGGTTGCCCAACCATCACGAAGCCCATTTCTCCCGTTAAAATCCCCGCGAGTCCATCCTTGCTGCTGGCCATGACCATTTGAAGTGGACCCATTGATTCCATCAGGTCGCGCATCGCATTGGCTGCATAATCGTCGATAAAGGCTTGCATCTTTTTCAAGTCCAAGTTTAAAGAAATTCCAAGTACTGGGTTGCCTGTTCCCAATTTTGAAACGATAGTAGCTCCTTCATCCTTTTTAAAGAACATGTGTTTTTTCAGCTCTGGTGAAAAGTAATTTTTCACTTTGATCAACGCAGCGCCATCTTCAAAACTGATTGCCGTTTGAATAAACGAACCATCGACCATTTTCATGATCCCTTCCTTCTTTTCATCGCTCAATTTATCCAAATCCGTGTTCGAGGTTGTGTAAAGATTTTTCATACTAACTCCCATGACGATATCACCTTTCGCAGCCAAAATTTGATTCACCTTGCCTTCAGAAACATCACCATACACACGATCGAAGGCATCATTAAGTGCTAGCTTCCCATCAAACTCTCCTTTTTTCGAAATAAAAATGGCCAGATTTCCTTGCATCCCCATGGCTACATCACCACTTTCGAAATAGCGAAGATCTCCATCCTCTTCCATATCAAACCCTTGAATGCTCAATTGTGAGGAAAGTGAATCCGCATTCTTCACTTCGATGAATGCCAGCGTTGTTGTCGGTGTACCATCCTCGAGAAAAGGACCTTCCAAAGCATAATAAACAGACGATTTTAAGTTCACACATTTTTCAAAATCTTTCACTTGTGACTTTATAATTAATCCAAATTTTGGAATAGATGCATAATCCATGTCATCCAACATTGATTTCAAATCGGCCTTACCAAAGGCGACAACATTCTCATTTTCATTGAGAAAAGCAGATACGTACTCTTCAATTGGACGATTCTCATTTTTGCCACATGAAGCAAGAATGACGATTAAACCAGTAAGTAGAAAAATCTTTTTCATTTTTTGTAATTTTAGGATAAAGTTCGACCCGATTTTCAATTGTCAAAAATACGGATAAAAATGCTCGGCCTCTTTGCACATCGTATGCCAATTCAGATAAAATTACATGCACTACATTGAACCTTATTTTGCCTGGAGGGAGTTGTACATTTCCGCAGATGACCCAAACTCTCCATTTTATGGCCGGGAATACAGCGAATTTGAATTCAACAACACCGTTTACAACTTTTACTTGCACCCTCAATGGGATTCGATGGGATCTCCCACTCTATTTTTAAAAGTTCTGTTTGCTGAATACGACGATGGATTTGCCATCATTGAGTTCATCGGTGAATGGAACGATGCCATTGAAAATGATATCATGACCTTGAAGCGTGATATCATTGAACCAATGATTGAATCCGGAATCAATAAGTTTATTTTAATTGGTGAAAATGTGCTCAACTTCCACTATTCTGATGATTGTTATTACGAAGAGTGGTTTGACGATGTCGAAGACGGTTGGATTGCGATGGTGAATTTTCACGACCATGTCATTGCGGAATTTGAGCGCATACGCATCGATCATTATTTTGTGATGGGAGGCGAGCTGGAAGACATCGAATGGCGCACCTACATGCCCTTCCAGTTTTTCAAGAAAGTGAATGATCTTGTTATGCGTCGCATCGAATAAAAAAAGGGATCCTCTTGGAACCCCTTAAACTATTTAGGACGAAACACTCATTTTTCATTCTTAATTTTTCATTCTTAATTGTCCATTTTCCCTTGGCACTTCCAACAGCTAAATTGCTGAATGAGTGTATCCGCTAAAGCAGGACCACCTTGAGGCATTAACGCTACTGATGTTCCATACAATGAGTTGAGAATCGCATCGGCATTCGCTGAGATTTCTGAATATGTAGAAAGAGAATACCCTCCAGATGCATTACCAGGTTGATGACAACCTACACAGTTGTTTTGAATCATTGGCAAGATTTGATTGGCGAAGGAAATCGTGTCTGTACAACCCGCTGCCGTGCAATCCACTGGCACCTTGTCCTTATTGCAGGAATTCAATGTCAATACACCAAGCGTTAGCGCGCTAAAAATTGTTAAGAATAACTTCATACTGATTTGATGAAAATGGGTTTAATGGCGAACCAAACGATTGCCGGAAAGAAATGTAAGGTCACTGTAAATGGAATAAAGTATATCGTGATTTCATCGATCCCTTTCACATCCAAATCAGGCGGAAACGTAAACATGATTGGAGAAATGATACTTGCGAATGACAGAATCACAAACAACAAATTGAAAATGATTTCACCAAAACGAGGCAGCACCTTCATAGCGGCAAAATACCCCATAGAAGCCAATAGACAGCCAAAAACACAGGCCGCATAGAGTTGATATGCTTTTAACACTGGAGAGAAGTCTACAAACATCACCTCCTTATACACCATCATAAAAATATGACTTGCCAAACCAGAAAGAACTCCGGCAGCAATCCCTAAAAAAAGTGCGCGCTTAAACATGCTTATTGTTTTTTTGTAACTGGTAATGAGAAACTGATGTTCATGTTGTTCGGCACTGCATCGCTTTCCTTCCCGACTTTGAAATCCATGCGATTCACAACGAACGAACCAGAGAATGTCAAGCCACCGTCAGATTTTGACATCTTCAGCGGTACCTTTTTCTCTTTCGATATACCTTTCATCGTCAAAGTTCCATAGACGATAAAATCGTCACCCGACTTATCAATTTTCGTTGACACATATTTGATGTCAGGATATTTAGTCGCGCTAAACCACTCTTCCGTTTGCGCTTTCTTGTTCATCATCCCGTTACCGGTGCTGATTGACGCAATTGGAAATGTCAATGAAAATTTAGAGTTTGCGAGATCATTTTCGTCAAACTTCACCGTTCCTTTGGCTTCTTTAAATATTCCAGAAGGATCTTTGCTTTTGAATTCAATTTTGAATCCTTCTTTGATTTTGTACTCTTGCGCTGGCGGTGCAATCAAAGTTGCAGATGTCAGAAGAATGACTCCTGCCAATACGCCATAAAAAATGTTTGATTTCATACGTTTTAAATTTTAAGTGTTATTCTCCTTGGTATTTTCTACCGATACAAAACCCTAAACGGAATTGGCCTTTCAACCATTGTTCGTAGGTGTATGGGATGAACTGCGTTTCACCAAAACCTCTTGAATTGGTTAGGTTAATGGTGAAATTATGCCCAAAAGTAATCCATTCAAATGCTATGCCTAAACTGTTTGTATTCAATGCACGTGTCCCAGATGGATTGAAACAGTGGTAATATTCCAATAAGATTGCTGTTTTCGAAGACAAGCCACAACGCAAGGCACCGCCTAAAGCAAAAAGTGTATTCACGTCCGATTGAAGCACATAATTGCGATGCACCAAAGTCGGCATAACCGCCACACTCAATCGCTCACCAAACTTCCGTGCAACATTTAGCTGGGCACAATACGCGAAACGGTGACTGAACTTCGGATAATTTTGAACCAATGATTCATCGGAAGACGCTTTTGCATAGGACATGCTAGTCGTTGCTACAAGTACCATTGAAAAAGGCATTCCTTTCTTTTCTTGCTGCAACAAACGGTACTTAGCAAAACCATCCATCAACGACGTGTATGGATTTCCAGCGCCCTTGCTACGACCGATGCCAACCATCAGATTGTTCGTAATCCCGTATTCAAAGGCAATGCGGATATCCGATGAGTTGTCCAATCCGTACAAGGTTTGTACCCCACCGTTTGAACCAGCAATATCGCCAAAGCGGTGTTCTACGCGAAATTCGAGAACACCTTTGCGCAACATTTCCACCGAGTGGCCATTGATCACACGAGATGACATAAACGTTTCTTCCACCAAATTTGACTCTTCTTCTACGTACTCTTCTTCGGCATACAGAGAATCATTAGACTCATCTACTTGTGCCACAGTAGGCATGCCAAATGCGACAAGTACGAAGACAAAAAACAGTTTCTTTTTCATGAGGGCAAAGGTATATCTTTTCAATTTAAATAAATTTATAACCTGATAAGAATTATTTAGCTTTAACATGAACTCAACGGATATCATTATTTTAGCTGACCAAAAACATCTTTATACTATGTTTGGATCCGATATGTTTGGAAAAATGGAAGCTATGAAAAAAATGGCTGAAGAAAGCAAGATACGTCTTGACGCCATTCTTGTTGAAGGAGAAGCTGGAAATGGACTTATTGTAGTTGAATTAACTGGAAATCGCGCCGTTCGTTCTGTTAAAATCAATGGCGATCACAGCATAATGGATAAAGACGATCTTGAAGATCTCATTACCGTGGCACTTCAGCGCGCAGTGGACAAAGCCAATGCCATCAATGAGCAGGAAGTGATGTCCTCCGCGAAACATCTTTTTCCAAAAATGTAATGCAAAAAGCGTCGATTCGTTCTCTTTACAAGCAAAAGCGGCTTGAAATTACTCCAGATGAATTGGAGCGCCGTTCCGCGGATATTTGTGAGCAACTATTCACCCATTTTCAGCTGGAAGGTAAGGTTTTGAGTTTGTTTCTTCCGATAGAACGACAGCGCGAAATCAACACCTATATCATTCTCGAAAAAGGCCTTTCAATTGGTGCCACCATTGCGTTGCCGAAGTCTGATTTCGAGAAACATTCTATGAAGCATTTTCAATTCGAAAGTCATAGTCAGTTGAAAGTGAATGAATTTGGAATTCCAGAGCCAAGCCATGGAAAGACAATAAAAGCGGATGCCTTGGATATCGTGTTTGTTCCCTTGCTTGCTGTTGATGCTTCTGGTCATCGCATTGGCTACGGAAAAGGGTTTTACGACCGATTTCTACGCAAATGTCGGCCGAATTGTATGTTCATCGGTTTGCATCTTTTTGACGAAATGTGTGTCATTGACGATATAGATCGACACGACATCCAATTGGACTATTGCATAACACCCACGCAAATTATTCGCTTCGATGAACGAAAGTGAGCACCAAGGAAAATTCCACTTATTGGCCATCTTTCTTATTCCCGCATTGCTCGTTTCATTTTTTCTTTCTGATTCTTGGTGGCCGTTTGTGGTATGTATTTGTATAGCAATAGGTATTGTTTGGCGGCTATTCCGTCAGAAATAATTGTACATTTGAAGCGTTCGAACCATGCGCATTACATTATTTTTCCTATGTTGGTTTATTGCAAGTTCCGCGAATCGTCCGGAGCCTGTTAGGGCAGTTTTTGGGGTGCGTGTCGCCATTCAAGCGAATTCTGGTTTAACCACTTTTGTTTGTTTTTTGGACAACGGCAGAACATTATCTCAGCGTAAGATTCTCTCCCAACGCGAGTTTGTTTATATTGCCTCAGGAAAATGGCCCAGCATTTACAATCCACAACGAAGAAATTATTTTGAAGAACGCAATCTAAGGATTGGAATTCATACCGATTCATTTTCCTTTAAAGAAACTGATTATTGTGTGCCTTGCGATTCGCTCTGGAAATTGCGCTTTGCAAGATATCCATTCAATACCGTGAATGGAATAGGATGGAGCAATGAAAATTACCGCCCATCCGATTTACAAGAGAAATATCTTTTTGAAGAATATGATGTTCGGAATATTGATGCCGATTATTTCTTGGACAGCAACTTTTGGAAAATTTTAAGTGATGTGCAAGATCGTCAGTGGGTGCTTAATTATCGGGGAATCCCATAGTCGTGAGGAATGAAGAGTTACGAATTACCAATGACGAGTTACGAGTTAGGAATGACAAGTTACGAATGACGAGTTACGAGTTACGAATGAAAACGGAAAGAGTACAAATGGTTTTGAGATTGACTTTGACACTTTTATGTGTAGCTCATATGACAAATGTGGACGGGCAATCGTTAGCGGAGGAGTACAACGAATGTGCCGCTGAGCATTTTCATCGAAAAGAGTACGATAGTGCCATTTTCTTTTACTCAGAAATTATTTCGTTGAATCCTGAAGATGAAAGTGCGTATTTTGATCGTGGATTTGTAAAGGACCTAATTGAAGATTACGAAGGCGCTATTGTCGACTTTACGCAGCAAATTGCGATTGATTCCGAGCATGTGGATAGTTATTTCTTGCGGGGAATGATTTGGGAGAAAAAAAAAGAGTTTAACAAGGCCATTCAAGATTACACCTCCGTAATTCAGCTCGAAGACGGAAATGCTGATGCGCACTATTTCAGGGGAAGGATAAAAGAGAACATGAAGGATGATCTGGGTGCCATAATTGATTACTCCGATGCCATTCGGGTGAATGCTGAACATGCAGATGCTTACATTCACCGCGCTTGGATTAAAGTCAAACAAAAAGACTTTTCGTCAGCAGAAAAAGACCTAACAATGGCGGTATCTATAGACTCAAGTAATGTTCAATCTTTTTATTACCTGGGTTTCATTCAAGCAGAAAATCATTCTTTTGACGCTGCCCTTTCCAACTATGTAAAAGCCATTCGATTGAATCCCTTTTTCGAATTGGATTATCCTATTGCAGAATCGAAAAAGCACAAATTAACGGACTATACATCCTCATTAAAAAAGCTGATTACGGATCAAAAAATCGCTGTGGCAGATTATCAACTTGCACTTTTGAGTGTGTATTTACATCAATTGGATCAAGCCCTACTCTTCTGCAATAAAGCCATTGTGAAAGATTCGCTTGATGCCAAGAATTATTATTTTCGGTCGCAGATTCATCTCAAGCAAAAGAAATTACAGGAGGCGCTCACCGATTTGAATTCTGCCATCGACTTAAACCCGGGAAATGCTTTGTATTATTACAAAAGGGCACTGATTTACCTTTCGTTAGGTGAAACAAAAAAAGCATGTTCCGATTATGAGACCGAAATTCGGCGCGAAGGTTATGCCCACTGGTGGATTTTACCAAGTCCATGTTCTAATTAGAATCATTCTAATTAATACCAAAAAAGCAGTTAAAAGTGATTTAAAAAGGTCAAAAAGCGAATTTAAGTTCATAAATTTGTGCTATTACTTTATAACCTTTTAAAATGAAAACCATCGTTACAAAATTATCCTTGGCAGTTGCAGGGCTTATCTTGTCTGCAAATGCGATTGCGCAATCTTATGGCACACTTACATTCACCTTTACACAAGTCGCACACAGCCCTTGCTACACGGGTACAAAAAATGTTCTTGCTGTATGGATTCAGTCCTCCACAGGGGCATTTGTTAAGACAAAAATTAGAAATGCAGGCGCAGGTACCAAAGACCATTTGCCAACATTCGCAACGAATTCTGGTGGTGCATCGAGTAACTGTTTGGCGGCATCTTGTAATGTTGTCGGAGCAACTTCTGGAGCTACGCTTTCGAGTTTTGGTACGAAGACCATCACTTGGGATGGAACCAACGCAAGTGGTGTTCTTGTACCCGACGGGACGTATAAAGTGACCATTCAAGAAACATGGAATCACGGCTCTAGTACCGTAACGAAGTCATTTACTTTCGTGAAAGGACCAAATTCTGATATTCAAACACCAGCGACTGACGCGAATTTCTCTAATGTTTCATTGCAATGGTTGCCATCTGCTGCAGGAGTGGAAGAGAACAACGCTTTGACTGGAGTTTCTGTTTATCCAAACCCTAGTACGGATGGTCTTTTTAACATCGATTATGCAAAGGCAACATCGGTGAAAGTGGTAAATACAGTGGGTGAACAAATTTACACGCAAGTCCTAGTGAATGAAAGTGGTACAGTCTGTATTGATTTGACATCGTTCAAAAATGGGCTATACTTCATCTATATTTCAGACGGCACTTTGACTACTGAACGTAAGATCGTTTTGAACAAATAATATTCAGTTCTACGGAAATAAAGGGCATCCAAGCGGGTGCCTTTTTTTTACCTACCTACGATGATGGATTTCATTCCCGGTGTTTGATACACTTTGTAATTGCCATTTTCATCCGAATAAATCAAAAAGGCCTGAAGTTCAGGATGAGTCTGAAGAAATGCAGTTGCTTTTTCTAATCCCATCACCAATACTCCTGTGGCATTCGCATCAGAGGAGATACATTCCGTTGCAAGGATGGATGCACTCAATAAGTTGTTTTTGGCTGGATATCCCGTTTTTGGATCGATGTGGTGCGCATACCGCACTCCATTCTCAATGATGTACTTTCGATAGTTTCCAGAGGTTGCCAAAGCACGATTTTCAAGTTCCACGATGAGGTACAATTCATTGTTCGTTTCTTGATTATCCGTTGGCTCTTCAATCCCAACAAGCCAACACCTATTGTTTTCCATCTTCCCGTGGGCGTATACCTCTCCTCCAATTTCAACGACAAAATTCTTAATGCCTTTCGACAACAAAAACTGAGCGATTACATCCACGGAATAGCCCTGTGCAAAGGCATTGAAATCGAGTCCAAGGCGTGGGTCTTTCTTTACAATCTTGTTTCCTACCAATTCAACCTTATCAAATCCGACAAAGACTAATATACTATCGATTACCTCTTGTTCAATGTGTTGCTTTTTTCCCGGACCAAATCCCCAAGCATTCACCAAAGGATAAACGGTAGGGTCAAAAGCTCCATCTGTATTTTTCCAAATTTCTTTGGCCTTATTGAAACAAGTGATGAAATACGCATCCACTTTCACCGTCGTATCATTTCGATTGACCCGAGAAATAAGCGAATAGGGGTTATAGGTGGAAACGGAATAATCGAAGTCTGCCAAGATCTCTTCAATGTCCCCTTGTAAATCGCGCTGACTACTGTCGTAATACGTGATATGGTATGAGGTGCCTTGCGTCTCACCTTCAAGATAAATTGGTATGCTTTGCGAAAAATTCCAAAAACTGACAACACAAAATACTGCAGTTAACCTCATGAAAAGACTAGTTTACTTTGGTGACGCGGATGGTTTTTGTCCCAAATTCGCATTTCACAGTGAACAAATACAGCCCTGTATTAAACGATTCTAACTGCAATTGGGCAGTATTTGACCCCTTGCCTGAAAGTACGCTTCTACCCTCCATATCAAGTAATTGATAATCAAATTCACCAGCGACTTTTACGTTCAATGTATGGGTTGTTGGATTTGGATACACATGAAGATTGCTCTCGGAGTTTTTATCGATTCCTTCAAACAATTCATTGATATTATAAGTGGTATTCGTTACGATGGCATCATTCCAATCGAAGAAAATGTGAGCGGTGTTTTTGATTTCAGTTCCTGGAATACACCCTGAATTCTCACGAATTCTGTAAACGAGGTGACCGTGACTTTCTGGTTCATTGGTGGTGGAGTCTGCAAGCCAAATTTGAGAGAATTCGAAACGCATTTGACCATTGCCAAGATTAATCACTTGCATCGGATGTGTTGATTCAATGAGTTCAAAAGTTGACCAATCTAAATAGCTACTCAAGGTATCTAGAATGTAGATGTTCTGAGCCGGCGCTGTTCCTGTATTTTGAAAACAAATGGTATAGACTAAATCATCATATACATTGGCATCTAAATATTCTACTGGAAAAGGTAAGGTTTGGTACATATCGGAACGTTGCACCGTTTTCACATTCGGATCATAGCTATTTCCCACTATTTGAAGGAGTGTACCTGTATTATTTAAATCACTGCAATCCGTTTGAACCAAAGGCGTGATTGTAGAAGTAAAGTAATGTTGTGTTCCACTTGGAAGACCAGTTGGAATCGAGAAGTTAATGACATCATTGCTTGAAAAGCTTGTCATGGAGGAGTTCAATGTCCATGTAATCGTATTCCCACTGATGGTATATCCCGCATTTTGAATCGAACTTGGAATGAGTGTAACTCCTGCAGGATAAGTGAAAGTCAGCTGATAAGCACCCGGAGCTGAAGGACCGTAATTTCCCCAATTCAATCGAATGTATGCTGTCGAATTTTGATAGTATCCGATCCACGGAGTTACCGTTGTCCATAGGTCTGAGCAACTTGTCCCACCGCAATTCACGCCAAAGTAACCAGGTGTTGGATTAGCTATGGTTGATCCCTGAAGAGTAAGTACTGTATTTGTTGCCGTATACCCCTGATATCCCAACCATTGGGTATTGAGCCATGCCGTTACCGTATTGGAGCTATTGAATTGACCACAATACGAGAAATACCCTGTTGAATCTGTATAAACGGTAATATTCGTATTGCCACTCGTTGCCGTACCAAGATAAACTGGAGCGAAAGGAATTGGATATTCACCAACATTCATCACTCCATTGTTGTTCACGTCACAGAACACATAACCAGCATAGCAATTTGTTGGAAGATTGGAGGTGCAGTTTAGACCAAAGTTGACCGGTACTGGAGGAGCCCCTAAATTACATCCTTGACTTGTAATGGATTGAAAAATTGACGCACTCGATGTATACCCTGTAGCACTCATCCAATTCGTATTTATCCAAACCTCCAAGGAATCTGCAGTTACTCCAGTATACGTGTAATTGTAGTTTCCTGAACCATTTGTATAGGTTACGAAGTTCATTCCATTGTAAAGGATATTGATGGTGGCATTGGCAATTGGACTTTCGCCTGAGTTCATGAGTCCATCATTGTTCATGTCACAATATACTTGACCACTAACACATTGTACCGTTGAAGTTGGCGTGCACCCTAAGGAGATCAGAAATGTAAATGCTCCTCCTGAATTGATGTTAACGCTGCTCGGAGTGATTCCACTTAACACATAGCCATAACTTGCCAACCAATTCGGAAGCACTGTTACATTATACGTTCCAGCTGCCATGTTGTTCAACTGAAACAATCCATTATTGGTGATTCCATTATAGGTATTTGTACTATTGTAAATGGTTAAAGGAACACCAATCGAAATCAATGAATCTATAATCCCATCCCCATTGCAATCAACCTGTGCTTGCGCAAAAAAGGAATTGACTGTATTGCTGCATGTACCAGAATAAACCGCTTGAATCACAAATCCCGAACCTTGAACAGTAGCATCCGACTTCAGTTGAATCGTAATTGGTTGGCCCGGATTGGTTGTAAAAGGCTGAATTGAACCTCCACTTGTTCCATTGTACGCATAGAGTAAGGGTCCAGAAGTACCAATACCACTAAAAATTTTAAGCGTATCGTAATTTGTTTCCAACTGCGTGTAAGCCCCATTGATATGAATCTGACTTGATCCATTGCTATTGAGAACGGTATATCCATTGCTATTATTTTCATAATTCCCCCAGTTACCGCCAGCATCGAAAATCATCGTGTTTGTTCCGCAAGCAATACTATTCGAACCTGTAGTTGGCAGATAGTATGTACCACATTGCACATGATTGTAGGTGTAATTTAAAATCGTGATTGGTCCACCATTGATACTATAATTAATTGCAATAGGGTAAGAACCTGCATTTTGGTAAAGGTGTTCTGTGGCCGGTGTTATTGAAACCTGCATTGCACCATTCAAAGTCGAACCACTACCTTGATGCGTTGTTGTTGTACCATCTCCCCAATTGATCGACAACGCCATGGCATAACTTCCCGATGCACTATTGGAATAGACAAAATTCAAATCACCAACAGGATAACTTGGCAAAGCGACATTGTAGAAAGCCAAGTTCAGCATGCTATCGCAATTTGCTGCTGCAGTGTCGCAATAGGACGTTGGCGTTGGACATTGCAGTGCAATAGATCCTTGAGCATTAA
This sequence comes from Chitinophaga pinensis, assembly GCA_943327315.2. Lineage (GTDB taxonomy): Bacteria > Bacteroidota > Bacteroidia > Flavobacteriales_D > Crocinitomicaceae > M0103. The sequence goes on along the minus strand of CALPWQ020000089.1, from coordinate 1,021 downwards.
CAAAATTGCTTAGTACAAATACAAAAAGGAATAGGAACAAATATTTCATTACAGTAGTCTAAAGGTATGGTGGTTTGTAGACATAAAAATACGCATAAACGTTGCGTGGAAGGTGAAAGAAAAAATTGGTATTCGTAAAGGAGCTTTTGAGAAAAGCGAGAATGTCTTAGTGAGTGGACTAATGATGTATGGACTCTATAGCACGGTCAATATTTTGTTCTACCCAGATGGAGAAACGAGAGTGAGAAAGAGAGCGAGAACGAGAACGAGGATTTGATCTTTACTTTGAAACTTACATTCCTTTTGGGGCTGAGATATAAACAAAAAGCCCCACTGTATTTCAGCGTGAGGAACAGAGCGAGAGCGAGGAGGACATACTTCACCACTATCGCTGAGATCCTTGATTATTTTGAGGCTAGGATATAAACAAAAAGCCCCACTGTATTTCAGAGTGAGGAACAGTACCAGAGCGAGCAATGCTCGTGAAGACTGAGAACAGGTGAAGGTTGTTCACCGTTGTTCGAGGGATAAAATTTTTCATGGTGCCCTTTTGAGGCGGGGTACAAAACAAAAATCCCCACTGTTACCAGCGGGGCTTTTCTTAAAAGTGGCATCGACTTACTCTCCCACCCTCAAAAGGGCAGTACCATCAGCGCAAGCAGGCTTAACTTCTCTGTTCGGAATGGGAAGAGGTGGACCATGCTGCTATAGACACCTAAAGTCATTGACTTTCTAGATTTTAAGATAATAAGATTCTAAGATTTTAAGACTAGAACCATGGTCCTTTGTCTTAACTTCTTGATGTCTTAATATCTTGATATCCATCAAGTCTAAATTCATTAGATTGATATATCGGATGATTGAAGTAGTAAATGGGTCGGAAGAAAGTTTATAAGTCTACGGGTAATTAGTACTACTCGGCTTTGACATTACTGTCTTTACACCTATAGCCTATCAACGTGGTAGTCTTCCACGGCCCTTAAAAGAAATCTCATCTTGAGGCGAGTTTCGTGCTTAGATG
>CALPWQ020000088.1 GCA_943327315.2 Chitinophaga pinensis | reverse complement strand
TGGTACATAAGCGGTGATATTTCTGCGCAATAATTTTGCCTTAAAATACAAAAACAATATGGAGAAGAACGAAATCGCTAAGACCAACGTGAACCATCCACCATGGACGATTTTCCCAAGGTTAGACATCAAGAAGATCGCTTCAATAATCAAGAAGATCGCGAAAATCAGAAGGAAGAAAGGCCTGAATTTCTTATAGCGTAGAATCATTAAATAGCACAACAAAATCGACGTCATGACCATATCAATGGTAATGGCTAATCCATAGGTTGCTTCCATGGCTGCGGACTTCTGGAAGATAGCGATCACCAACAAACATCCCCCCATCAAAAACCAGTTGATAAATGGAATGTAGATTTGACCTTGGTGCTCAGAAGGGTATTTCACCTTTAAGTTTGTCCAAAGATCCAATTTAATGGCCTCATTCATTAAGGTGAAGACACCCGTGATCAGCGCTTGAGATGCGATGATTGTGGCAGCGGTAGCAATTCCAATGGCGAAGTACAATAAATCTGGCGGTACCATGGCATAAAACACCGTTTGATTGGCTTGCAAATGAAAGCCATCTTGCAAACAAAGTGCGGACTGTCCGAGGTAGTTGATGACCAGCAGTGTACTCATGAAAGCCCAGCTAATGCGGATGTTTCCTTTTCCGCAGTGACCAAGATCCGAATACAGTGCTTCAGCTCCTGTGGTACAAAGAAATACAGCACCAAGCACCCAGAATCCACCATCCACATTGACAATCAAGTTGTAGGCATAATAAGGATTGAAAGCGGCCAAGACATCAGGGTTTTTCGCTATGTTGATCAACCCCAAATACCCCAAAAAACCAAACCAAACGAGCATTACAGGACCAAACGCTTTCCCGATGGCGGAAGTTCCGAACTGCTGCACTGAAAATAACAGTATGATAATCCCTACAACTACTGGAAGAACAGGGAAGTCAGGATTGATGTTATTTATTCCTTCAACGGCCGATGATATTGAAATCGCAGGGGTAATGAAACCATCGGCCAACAGAGTAGCGCAACCAATCAACGCAGGGATAATCACCCACTTTATGCGTCGAGATTTTAACAAGGCAAATAAGGCAAATATTCCTCCTTCACCTTTGTTGTCGGCATTTAGAGCGAAATAAATGTACTTTGTTGTCGCTAACAAAATCAAGGTCCAGATCACACTGGACAATCCTCCCATAATCAGATCATAGGAAAAATCTGTCCCTTGTCCTGTGATGGCTTGAAAGACATACAAGGGCGATGTACCAATATCTCCAAAGACAATTCCAATGGTGATGAGGACACCTGCGGCGGATGCCTTTTTTGTGCTGAATGACATAGTTCAATTTTGAAAGGCAAATTTAATCGAATTAAAAAAATATCGCTTTCATTTTTAAATTTCTTCGCAGGTATTTTATCGATATTTTTAAATTCTCGGGAATATTAAAAATGCAATGATTTTTTTTGATGTTTTCAATGGTTTTTTATCCTAGCCCCGGAGTTTAAAACCTGGGTATGGGTATTTGTATCAATTCTAAATGATCAAACCATTTCAATGGTTTACCTCCACCAACACCAAAATGCAAAAACAAAAAAAATCCCAACCTTTCGGATGGGATTCGTGCTATACAGAGATGGACTGATTTATTTCTTAACTGCGTCTACAACCGCCTTGAATGCTTCAGGGTGGTTCAAAGCCAAATCGGCAAGAGCCTTACGGTTCAATTCGACTCCACTTTTGTGAACAGCTCCGATGAATTGAGAATAACTCATTCCGTACTGACGAGCTCCAGCGTTGATACGCTGAATCCATAGTGAACGGAAGCTTCTTTTCTTTTGCTTACGACCTTCGTAGGCATAATTGAGTCCTTTTTCAACCGCATTTTTTGCGACTGTCCAGACATTTTTTCTGCGACCAAAGTATCCTTTGGCCAATTTCATCAAGTTCTTTCTACGAGCTCTCGATGCAACGTGATTTACTGATCTAGGCATAATTTCTAGTTTTTTGATAAGGAGTGTTCCATTGTCTCAGGAAACTTAGGTACTCGTTACCGGGTTAAACAATTAATAAACCATGGCATGTATTACATGCACAACTGTAATTTAATATTCGACACGTCTGATTCATGAACCAAACCTGCTGCTGTCAAATTGCGCTTGCGTTTTGTCGACTTCTTTGTTAAGATGTGACTTTTAAACGCATGCTTTCTTTTGATTTTACCGCTTCCAGTGATGGTGAATCGCTTCTTTGCACTGGATTTAGTTTTCATTTTAGGCATCTCTCTTCGTTTTTATGTTATTTCTGTATAGCTAATCTAATGAAGTATATTACTTCTTTTTCGGGTTGATCATGATGATCATTCGCTTGCCTTCCAACTTCGGCATCTGCTCTACAGCACCGATATCTGCCAACTCTTGAGCGAATTTCAACAATAAAATCTCACCTCTTTCTTTAAACACAATCGTTCGTCCACGGAAGAAAACAAAAGCCTTCACTTTGTTTCCTTCTTCTAAAAACTTGCGCGCATGGGCCAATTTAAAGTTGAAGTCATGTTCATCCGTATTTGGACCAAATCGAACCTCCTTTAACACGACCTTGCTTTGCTTCGCTTTTAACTCCTTTTGCTTCCGTTTCTGGTTATAAAGAAACTTGCGGTAATCCATGATTTTACATACCGGCGGCACCGCATTTGGTGAAATTTCAACAAGGTCAAGATCTTGTTCCTCAGCCATTTTTAATGCTTCAGAAGTTGAAACGACCTGTGGCTCAGACCCTTCAAAAACCAAACGTACTTCGCGTGCGTCAATCTTTTCATTGATCTTGTGCTCTTCTTTTTCTTCTCTTCTTACGAACGGTTTTCTCGTGTTTTTTCTCATTCAGTTATTTATGCTTTCGATGAAAGTTCATCTTCTATTGTCTTTTGTACCAATTTCGAGAAATCAGCAATGCTCATTGATCCAAGATCTCCAGCCCCACGCTGGCGAACAGAAACCTCATTGTTTTCGGCCTCTTTCTCCCCTACAATCAACATGAACGGAATTTTATTCAACTCCGCATCACGGATTTTCTTCCCGATCTTTTCATTTCGGTCGTCTACGAGCCCGCGAATATCGGAAATATTTAGGACTTCTGAAATTTTTTCTGCGTGCTCATTGTATTTCTCTGAAATAGGTAAAATCGCAAACTGTTCCGTGGCAAGCCAAAGTGGAAAATCTCCTGCGCAATGTTCAAGCAGTACAGCGATGAAACGCTCCAATGAGCCAAAAGGTGCTCTGTGGATCATCACAGGTCGGTGCTTTTGATTGTCAGCACCTGTGTATTCCAGTTCGAAACGCTCTGGCAAATTGTAATCCACCTGAATGGTACCCAATTGCCATTCACGCCCTAAGGCATCTTGCACCATAAAATCCAACTTTGGGCCATAGAATGCGGCTTCACCATAGGCGACTACGGTTGTGAGATTTTTCTCTGCTGCAGCTTCAATAATCGCATTTTCAGCTTTCTCCCAATTCTCATCACTTCCAATGTACTTGGTAGGATTGGCAGGATCGCGCAAGGAAATCTGTGCTTTAAAATTAGTGAAGTCCAAGGTTTTCAATACGTACAATACAATATCGATCACATTCTTGAATTCATCTTTCACTTGGTCTTGAGAACAGAAGATGTGGGCATCGTCTTGTGTAAAACCACGTACACGTGTTAGACCATGTAATTCACCTGATTGCTCATAGCGGTAAACGGTGCCGAACTCTGCAAATCGGGTTGGAAGTTCTTTGTACGAGCGTGGTTTTGACTTGAAGATCTCACAATGGTGAGGACAGTTCATCGGTTTGAGGTAGAACTCTTCATTTGGATCCGGCGTGCGAATTGGTTGAAAAGAATCGGCCCCATATTTTGCGTAATGTCCTGATGTTACATACAATTCCTTGTTTCCGATATGCGGCGTGATTACCTGGTCATAGCCCGCCTTACGCTGTGCCTTCTTTAAGAAATTCTCCAAGCGCTCGCGCAGGGCGGCTCCTTTTGGCAACCACAATGGCAGTCCTTGACCAACTTTTTGAGAGAATGTAAACAATTCAAGTTCTTTCCCCAGTTTTCGGTGGTCACGGCGCTTAGCCTCTTCTACTTTTTCTAGGTATTCCGTCAATTCGGATGCTTTCGGGAAGGTGATTCCGTAAATGCGAGTAAGCATTTTATTTTTTTCGTCACCTTTCCAGTAGGCTCCAGCAATGGCAGTTAATTTCACTGCTTTGATAAATCCAGTATCTGGCATGTGCGGTCCACGGCATAAATCCGTAAAATTTCCTTGCGTATAAAAGGTAATCGTACCATCCTCCAAATTTTCAATCAACTCCAACTTGTAAGGATCGGCTTTGTCCGTAAAATAAGCAATAGCGTCTGACTTTGACACATCTTTGCGAACGAACGTATTCTTTTCTTTCGCCAATTCCTTCATCTTCGCCTCAATACGCTCCAAATCTTTTTCGGAAATTGAATGCTCCATGAAGTCGATGTCGTAGTAGAATCCATTTGTTACGGGTGGACCTATAGCCAACTTAATTCCTGGGAACAGCGATTCAAGTGCTTCAGCCATTACGTGAGCAGAGGAGTGCCACATGGTTGATTTCCCCTCCTGATCATTCCAAGTCAATAGTTGTAAGGTACTATCTGCTGTAATCGCTCGAGAAGCGTCTACAACTTCGCCATTGATTTTTGCTGCTAGGACATTTCTTGCCAAGCCCTCGGAAATGCTTTTCGCAATGTCCATTGAACTTGTTCCGGTCTCTACCTGTCTGACGGACCCGTCAGGAAGCGTAATATTGATCATCATGAATCTTTGAATTGCCACAAATGTAGCTATTTTGACCCGAATATCTGTTGGGGTGTTGCGATGATTTGTGGTGCTTTCGTTTTGAATTGTACCATAATTTCACTTATTTTTAGATAGAATATTCTGAAACCACTAGCTCCATGACGTTTTACGACCGTCCTTTCGTATGTATTACTTTGTCTTTTCTCTTGGGATTGGTTTTGGCTTTTGCATGTCGAACTCATGCCGATGTATTGGCATACTGTTCTTTTTCCTTGCTGTTCCTGTCGTTGTTTTTAATTGTTTTTTTGGCAAGGGGAATCGTTTTTCTTGTCCTTTTGTGTCTGTCATTTTGCGGAGTTGGAAGTTTACTCATGCTAGAGCGCTTGCATGTATTTGAAGGGAACACGATTGATTGCATGTATAAACCTGGAGATATCTGTGTTTTACGGATTTGTGAGTCAAAGGATGGTAAAGGAGATTGGAATAAAGCCATTGGTGAAGTCAAGCAACATATGGGCAGACAAGTAAATGCTGTGCGGTCAGAAAAGGTGTTGTTATTGATCAACAAAAATGAATGCTTCCCACGTACAGGGGACCAAGTAGCGATTTCATCTGCATTGATGGCGATTCGAAATGAGGGGAATCCAGGTGAATTTGATGCTGAGATGTTTTGGAGTCGACAAGGTGTCAACAAAATGGCTTTTGTTTCTCGTGGTGAACTGGTGCTGCTAAATCAAGCAAAACAATCGCTCATCACCAAGTGGCTCAATGCCTCACGCAACTATTTAAGATCTGCCCTCAGGGCGCATTTGTCGGGAGCAGAGTTGGCGATTTCTTTGGCGCTCATTCTCGGTGATAATTCCATGTTGGATAAAGAAATTCGAGACAGTTTTACGAATACGGGAGCATTGCATGTGCTGGCAGTTTCTGGCTTACATATTAGTATTATCATGCAGATTCTCATGGCTGCATTGGCTGTGTTTTCTGGTGTGTTATCTCGAAGAGTTGCGGTGATCTTATTGATCGGCATCATGTGGTGGTATGCGGCGATTACGGGACTTTCTCCTTCCGTCTTGCGCGCGGTAATCATGTTCACAGTATTGTCCATTGCTCAGCTTTCAGGCAGAAATTATGACTCCTTAAACACCTTGCTTTTCACGGCTTTTGTGCTCGTGCTATGGAATCCATTAACGGTATTTGATATTGGTTTTCAGCTGTCTTTTTTGGCGATGCTTGGCATCTTTTTATTCTATGAGAAGATTGAATCTTTTTGGGTAATTCGACAGCCAATTCTTCAGAAGGTTTGGCAAGGAACTGCCATTGGATTGGCAGCCCAAGTGATGACTACGCCCTTGTCTCTGCATTATTTTAATCAGTTCCCAAATTACTTTATTCTCACAAATATTGGATTGATGGCCAGTTCAGGAATCATCTTAGGAGGTGGCTTGTTGATCTTTTCTGTTTCGTGGTGGGGATTTGTGGCCAAGTGGATCGGCGCCGCGCTCATGTTGGTTGTAGGTCTTTCATTGTGGTTTATTCAATGGGTAGAGTCTTTGCCAGGAGCTGTAGCATTCGGGTTTACAGTGCACTTTTGGACAGTTCTTGCCATGGGTGTTTTGTTCCCTTTGCTGTTTTATTTTAAAGTTGGTACAAGAGGATTTTGGATATCCACAGTAGTGGGTTTTGGAATACTGGTGGGTATTATTTTTCAGCGATTTCAAAACATGAACCGCAATGAAATTATTGTGTTCAATGCACGAATGGTGGTCATGGCTGTCCGTGTAAATGGACATGTCTTTTGCTTTTATCGCTCTAAAAAAGCAGATTTTTTTAAGGTCGAAAGACTGATTGGGAATTACCTTAAAATACATTCGGCAAAGGTGCATTATTGCAATTTTGATCGCCACAATTGGAACATTATCGTGGAGGGATTAAAGATTGTCGTAAAACGTAAAAAGGGGTGGGTGGATTTAACTTGTGACCATCAAATGGTTCGAGTGCTTATGGATGATGCACCCATTAAAAGGTTGCAAGACGAACATTTGATTGCCATGCCATGGATAAAAGCAACACCCCAGAGTCCAATTGAACATTACCTGTCCAAGAAATCTTGGCGCTTGGCGATTTAAAAGAGTTTTTCTTTCCGTACGATATGAAAGTAGCGGTCGTACTCCATGGAATAGCTGGCCATTGAACCATTGCCTTGGCTCGGTTGAATGGCAATGACAAAAGTGTATCCAATCACTTGGCTTGCTGGCTCATTGGATGCTTTGATGAATTGAAAATTGCTGGTGGTAAGTTTAGAGGCAGTATTCACAAGTTCGGAAACGCTTGTGTTGCCTAAAATTTCTAAAGCAGCGAGTGTCTTTAAAATGCCTTCGGTTCCCAAGGAAGCGCGACGCTGTGCAATTTCCATGATCTGAAGCATATGCTGCACTTCAAGGTCACGCTGATCCTTGGATAGCTCATTGAAACGGTTTGTAAAAAGTGTGTAAAATTTACTTTCAGATGAATTCGGTGGATTTCCTGGATTCAGAAATGACTCATTGAAAAGGTATTGTTTGTAGCGCTCGGTATCGCGTTTTGGCAGAAAGGTACTTTCACGAATAATCATGTCATTGACGACAAGCTCTGACGATACTTGGAAGTTTGCCCCATATATTTCCGTAGTCGTATCGGACGTAAGCGCAAACACATGGTTTTCGACATAAATAACACGGTTGGTGTCATTCCGAGTAATGATGCGTTGGTTCCCAATTTTTTCATCCAACAAGGCATCCGTTTTTAGGCCTTTCAATTCATTGTTATATTTCAACGCATAGAGCGAGTCTAGGGTGCGATACGAATTTGGCTTCACGATTTGAGTTGCTCCAAAAGCAACGGATTCATACATGTATCCTTCATTTTTGGTATTGCTCTGCACATAGGATTCAACGGCCTTGTGTCTGCGGAGTTCAAACGCTTCTGGCGTTTCGGGTGGTGTGTAGTGCAATCCACAGGCACTCATCATGGCGAGGAGGGCACAAAAAATAATCTGATTATGATAGACCATTCGCATAATCAAGGCGTTTGAATTCCTGCCTGAATTGACAGGTAAAAATAATTCCCTTAACGATTGAGCATCACGGGCATCACGAGCATGAGGATGTCCTCATTTTCGTTGTCCTTGTGCGCGGGCATCAGAAGTCCAGCACGACTTGGTTCGCTCATTTCCAGGCGAACTTCGGGTGTTTCCAAACTGTTGAGCATTTCCATAAGAAAACGGGAGTTAAATCCAATTTCCATGTCGTCTCCGTCATAGTTACAGGTCAATCTCTCGTTGGACTCATTGGCAAAGTCAATGTCTTCAGCAGACAAAGACAGTTCAGAACCTGCTAATTTCAACTTCACTTGATGTGTTGTTTTATTGGCAAATATTGAAACACGCTTAATAGAACTTAGGAATTGAACACGATCAATCGTCAACACATTGGGATTCTCTTTAGGAATTACCGCTTCATAGTTCGGGTATTTGCCGTCAATCAATCGGCAAATCAAAACGATATCATTGAATGTAAACAAGGCGTTAGACTCATTGTACTCCATTGTGATTTCTTCATTCCCACTCAAATTGGATTTCAATAGGTTCAAAGGTTTTTTCGGGAGAATAAAAGATGAACTTCCTTCGGCTTGCGAATCCGTTCGTCTGTATCGCACCAATTTGTGTGCATCTGTAGCAACAAAGGTGATGTCCTCCGGGCTAAACTGACAAAATACACCGCTCATTACTGGGCGAAGGTCATCGCTACCTGTCGCAAATAAAGTCTTTCCTATGGCTTTTGACATAATATCGCCGCTTAAGCGAATTGTCGTGCTGTTTTCGATGGATGGAATGCGAGGGAATTCATCACCACTAAATCCATTCATTTTCGATTTTCCATTGTCATACGCAATTTCAACGGCCATTGACGTAGGGTCGATCAAAAACGTGCAGGGCTGATCGGGCATGTTTTTCAATACATCGATCAAAATTTTAGCTGGAATGGCAACTTTACCGGATTCTCGTGCTTCAACCTCTAGCGTGGTGCGCATTGTTGTCTCTAGGTCGGAAGCTGAAATGGTCAACTGTCCATCTCCAATTTCAAAGAGAAAATTATCTAGAATTGGCAGGTTATTACTTGTACTTAGCACTCCTGAAATGCTCTGTAAATGACGTAAAAGCGACGTGCTGGAAACAATAAAGTTCATTGATTTGTAATTTATATCAAAACTATGAAAGCAAGAGGAAATAGCGTGTAAATTGACGCTGTTTTTTTTAATAGGTTATCAACAATTTCTCACAAAAGTGAGATTGGAAATCCTGTTCAAGATGCGGTTCATTCACTGAACTTATTTATTTGCTTTCAGGCAGATCTTGTTGTGTTAAGTCTTGGGGCAGAACGATAGGAAAATAGACATGTCCAAGAAGCAATGGATTAAATACATGGTATTGACATTTCACCATCTCACCATTGGGCAACTGGCACCAAAATTTATTCATGTCAATATCTACAACCTCACCAAATTCATTGCGCTGTGATTGGAATGAATTGATGCGGAACATTCTGAGTTTTGTCGATTTTCCATTTGTTTCGGTCAATTTCAATGTTGCAAAGGGCGTCGTGCGCTTCATGCTGTCAATTTGCTTTTGACTCAATTCATAATTGGCCAATTCGTAGTGAACCTTTTTATAGTTCTGCAAATAGAGATATACCCGTTGTGGATTGACATCTTTCAACAATTTACCTTGCTGAAAGACTTTTGTTTTTGTCCCGTTTTTTGTCACACTGAAACTGCGCTGAGGCACATCGTAAAAACGAACTTCTACTTTGCGGATTTTGTCCATACGCAGAGCAAAAATCTCTGTACACATCCACTTTCTTGAATCAGCAAAAAATCGCGGTTCGATGATGCCATTGAACCCTTTGATTTTCATGATCACGGGCAAATCGCTTTTTCCCGCTTCAGGGGAGTCTACCAACATGATTTGTCCGTAGTGGTCTTGTGCCGGTGGTCCGATGTACCAGGTTTTGACCCATTCTCCCTCTTGAAATATCTCAACCTTAATGTGCTGACTAGCCATCAAATTGGTGATTTGTTTCTGAGAGTTCTCAGGCAAGTACCCTTTCCATTCAATGTTTTTAATGGCGTCTAGGATAAAAGAAATACTCGGTTGTGAAATACATCCACCTGTTTTGTCTGTCCATTCTTCACCATTTTTGATGGCTTCCATGACTCTGCCTTGTGCATCGGTGATGATGATTTTATCGATGGTCGTGGTGTCAGCAACGGCAAAGTCAATGAGCTCAGTTGTGGAATGTCCTTTTGAGTTCATGGCACGCATCGCAAACCATCCGAGCAAAACAAGAACAACAACAGCGGACAGTAAAGCAATCAGTTTTTTCATAAAATATTAGAGTTGTGTGTACTTTCTCTTTCGCAAATAATTCATCAGAATGGCAAAAAGTAGAATGAGTAATATAGGCAGTATGACATTGATGATTTTGTAAAATGTACCGTCATTGGTCACTTTGTCCTTGTCCATAGCATGAACATCAATTTGACGGCTTCGGACATCAAGGACGGAGTTGTCTCCCATGAGGTAGTCCATCATGTTTTGGAAAAACTCCTGATTTCCAAAGTAAACCGGAATATTTGCTTCAGCAAGTTCACGATCCATTCTTAGGTCATTAAAGGATGTTGGACGGTACATGTACCCTTGACCATTTCGTGCTGGCATGGAGTCGTACGAATTTCGAATGAATCGACCGTTTCCAATCAAAAATACTTTTCCTTCAGATGAACTTTTCGCCATGTATTTTCGCGCATTGGGGTTGTTGACATAATCCTCAACGATCCGTGTCTTGAAATGGGACTCAAATGTTCCCTCAGCCAATCCTGCAAGGCAGCGTTGATTGAGGGTGTCTGTGGGGTCTGTCGCCAATTGTGGATTCTTACCATAGCTCATAGGCATGGATAGACTCACCAATGGAGCAAGCCCTGTGACATTGGAATTTGTCGATGAGCTGAGGATGGGGGTAAGCAACAGATTTTTGTTTGGAATAAATTGAATTTCACTGGCATATTTCAATGACACAGGCTCGAGGTTGCGGGCAATTGGGTGTTGAGTTGCGGTTGCCAAAACATGGAAGAACCAAGGGATGAGTGATTGTTTGGCAAAAGGAACGGCCTTCGGAGCACAGTTGGCATCAATGACATAATTGTCGTTAATTTTTAATCCATAATCATACAGCATATTTTCGAGGCCTGTGGTATTGCGCGTGGTATGTGTTGCACCTTTTCTGTTTAATGTATCTTCATCGATATGCAAAGGGTCAAGGAAGCACATCAAGCGGCCCCCACGCATCACAAACTGATCGATGAGGTATAAGTCTTTGTCGCTAAATCGCGTTCGTGGTCGTGCAATAACGAGTCCGTCAACATCATCTAAAGCAGCAAGAGAATCATTTAGCGTGATATCTGCGATATTGTAATAGGGGGAAATGAGTGCACGTGCACGTTGCGTTTCGGCAAAAGAAAGTTCCCCATGTCCCTGAAGGAATGCAACACGTGGGCGCTCCTGTTGAATGGATCTTCGCATGGAACTCACCAAGATGTACTCGAGATTTTTCACTGAATTGTCAATCATCTCGGTGATATCATCCAAATAGTAAGGTTTTCCAGCACTTGTTCCCGGTAAGAACTGAATGGTACTCACGGTAACGCCACCATAATCGACTACAGCACCTGGCCATAGCAACAATTGGTTCTGAGCACCATCTTTCATATAAACAACATCCATCGGAATGATGCCTTTTCCGCGATCGTAAAGGGATTCAAACAGTGATTGTTTTTCGCCTTCTGAGCCCACATTTGGGTCAATGAATTGATATTCTATGCGATTTCCAGCATATTGTTTAAATTCTTGCAATTTATCCTCAATGGCATTTCTAAAGCTTTTCAATTCTGCAGGTAAATTCCCTTCGAGATAGATCTTGATGCTTAAACGATTGTTGAATGTTTCTTCATTCGATAAGAATTTTATTGTTCCCTGTGCCAATGAAAAACGCTGGTCTTCGGTCATGTCTATGCGCTTATAGAGCACGGAGCCGATGATGTTTACGAATACGAGAGAGACGATGACAACTGAGAAAAATAACCAGTTGTAAATGCCTTTTGATAGTTTTTTACGTTCTGCCATGACCTTAGCTTTTGAAAGTTTTAACCACCGTGAGCGCGGCAAATATAAATAATCCGATCACTGATCCGAAATAGACAAGATCGCTCGTGTCGATCACGCCCTTCATGATGGCGTCATAATGATACGTTAAGCTGATGTATTGTAAAACAGAGTCAAATTTCCCCATGATGGCAAAGGAGCCAAGTAACCAGAATCCCCAATAAAAAATAAAACATAGGAAGACAGCAATGATGAATGCGACGATTTGATTGCTCGTGAGTGCTGATGCGAATATGCCAATGGCAACGAATACAGCCCCGAGCAAGAGCAGTCCGATGTAGGAGGTTATCGTTGCGCCGTCGTCTAAAATTCCGACAGGATTTCCAAGGAAATGAATGGAGACATAGTAAATAATCGTTGGGATCAATGCGATAAAGACAAGAGTAATTCCTGCAAGGTATTTTGATGCAATGATGTTGAAGTCTGTAATTGGCCGTGTAAACAAAAGCTCAATGGTTCCAAGTCGGCGCTCTTCCGCAATCATACGCATGGTAATTGCTGGAATGAGAATCATGAAAATGAAGGGGGAAATATCAAAAAATGGAATGAGGCTCGATTCACTTCCTTCAAGGAGATTGGCATACATGTACTTGTTGTTGGGGAAAATCCAGTGAATTAATCCCGAAGCAAGCAAGAAGATAAGAATGAAAATATACCCAATAATTGAACTTAAAAACCCATTCAATTCCTTATTGTACAAAGCGAAAAGTGGCCCTTCGGTGATGTTATCTGCGCCGATATATTGTTTTTTGCCAAAGGCCAAGAGTGGAAGGAATACGAATGGGAGGAGAACAAGACCGAGCGAAAAGTACCATTTCTGATCAAACGCTTTTCCCAAGCGGTTTAGAAACCAACAATGCAATACCACATTAAATCCAGGGATAATTAGGAGCAATCCCCACCACATCGGCTTGCCTACAATTTTGGACAAGACCATGAAGTTGTAAGGAGAGATGAGGGCTTCCCATCCTTTGCGTCCAGCTTTGGTGAAGATTTTCCATAGTGACACCACACTCACGAAAAGCAGTACACACAAGATAATTTTTATCGAATCGTTCATATCAAAAGAGGTGTGATAGGTCCAGTTTAAACTGCCCCAACTTACAACTTCAAATGTAATCTTTCCTTTTGAAACGATTGCAGGTCAAGGATGCTGAAATATCAGACAAGACTTGTGTATAATTTGTAATTACGAGTTACGAGTTACGAATTACGAGTTACGAGTTACGAATTACGAGTTACGAGTTACGAGTTACGAGTTACGAGTTACGAATTACGAGTTACGAATTGCGAGTTACGAATTGCGAGTTACGAATTGCGAATTGCGAATTGCGAGTTACGAATTG
>CALPWQ020000087.1 GCA_943327315.2 Chitinophaga pinensis | reverse complement strand
GGCTGAAGAACGCGAAACCCCAAGTTAAAACCCGGGGCTGTAAGAAACGATCATCCATTGCAAGCGCAAAGCCTCTTATTAGACACAAAAAAAGGCGACCACATTGATCGCCCTTAATTATCATTAAAACTAACTCTCGTTAAAAGTTCAATGTCAATCCAAAGATCAATGGGTTCGCTTGTGGGTTGTTCGTCGTGTAGAACAACGGCAGCAGTCCATAGCTTGCGAATGCTCCCCAGCTTCCGTATCCGATACGCACTGTTCCGTCCAGTCGAAACGTTTGTAAACCAAACTGTCCCTTCTGCACTGATACTACATTTTTTCCATCGTCGTAAGCACGTTTGTAACGTGAGGCAATCTTCACTCCTCCCACAACACCAGCAGCAACATAGAATGACTTTTCCGCATCCGCATTGGTGTTGAATTCGAGCAACAAAGGAACGGTTAAATAGGTCGCCTTTAATTTGTTTTTTGTGTAATTTATTGCGGTATCCATCACCGCAATAAGGTCTCCTCCTTCATCACCGATTTGAACGGTAGGTACGTAGTTATTGCGAAATGCCACTTGCGTAAAGCTGAAACCAAGTCCCGTCGTGATTCCTAAATACTCTTTTGCAATAGGGAATTTGTGCTCAAATACATTTAAGTTCCACACCATAGAATGACCGATGTCGTTTTTCAAGAAGTCCGTTGTTCCAAAATCTTGGTTGAACTGATCGTTCATCAACATCATGAAACCCATGTCCAACCCAGCCCAATGCGCCTCAAAGGCTTTGTCTTCTTTTGAATCGCCAGGTGCAGCATCAATGGTGTCCAATTTTCCTTCATTTTCATCAGAATGGTCAATGAGAATAATCTCCACTTTTCCCATGTTCATGCGGGTGGTATCGCGCTTTGTCTCTTCCTTCTGTGCAAATGCATGAAGTGAGAACATACATAGCACTATCGCCGTCTTTTTCATACTCGTATTTTTAATTGATTTAAGCGCGTTTTCTCGCTTTTGTAGTGTTAGACCTTGATTCTACTAAAAAGTTACAGCAGGGGTGGTTTATTCTTCCCAGTCGGTCATAAAATCATCGAGGTCGCGGCGATCTTTCTTCGACGGCTTACCGGTTCCGAATTGTCTATAGGCGTTTTGAGCCAATTGGTATTGACGCAACTTTTCGCGCTCTTCATCCGTGGTGGTGTCGAGCAGATATTCAGGAACTAACTTTGGCCCGACGCGTTTTTCCAAAAGCTGGACAACGCAATACGTAAACGACGCTGTGTTGTGAGAAATGGATAGAAGATCGCCAACTTTTGGTTCGCGTGAAGGTTTGACGCTCGCACCATTCACTTGCACCCTGCCTTTTGAAATCAATTCAACGGCATGAGAGCGTGTTTTTGCCAAGCGAACGGCCCACAAATATTTATCCCATCTCAAACTCAAGGCGTGCTTTTTTAGAAAGAGATTCGATAATGCATTGATAAGAATGGTCAATTAGGCTATAAAACAAGGCGTCAGTTACATCGCTATTCACAGAAACTGTGTTCCAATGTGTTTTACTCATGTGCCAGCCCGGCTGAATTCCCTCGTAAGATTCCCTTAACTCGACAGCATATTCAGGATTTGCTTTCAGATTTACGCCTGAAAATTCATCCACATCGGCAAGCGCGAACATTTTGTTGCACACTTTAAAGACCAAGGTTTTTTGATCAAAAGGAAAATGCTCCGTTGCTCCTTTTTTCGCCAAACAATATTCTCTGTATGACTCAAGGTTCATTTTAACTTAATGAATAGCAGGTGCGTTGTCATATCGACCCAAACGGTACAACATCCTTGTGTGCTCAGTCAGTGCAGACACGAATGTTTTGTAAGAATGGTAAGGCAGCTGGTATTCCGCCGCTGTCTCGCGCACAATCTTTGAAATCTTGCGGTAATGAATGTGACAAATGTTAGGGAATAAGTGGTGTTCAACTTGATAATTCAATCCACCAACATACCAAGAAAAAAGACGTGCTCCAGGAGCAAAGTTCGCCGTATTGTACAACTGATTCACCGCCCAGTCTGCCTGAATGTTTCCAGACTCATCCGGCATTGGGTATTCCGAAACAGGAACAACATGCGCTGGTTGGAAAATACTTGCAAGCGTTAACCCAGCCACAAAGTGACTTGCTAGAAACCCAAGAACAACAAACCACCATGGTGCAGGCACAAAATAAATTGGCAAAGCGATAAACACTGCGGCATACACAACTTTGTTTACGATCAAAACTGCTAAATGCTTCGCAAAAGTTATTTTCTGTGTACCAATCAACCCCATTTTCTTGTAGCGTACTGCTTGATTGTAATCTTTCGACACGAACCAAAGCAATGTCATAAGGCCGTAAAAGAACCACGCATAGATGTGCTGAAACTTGTGGAATTTTCTACGTTTTTCGTGCGGAGAAAAGCGCAATACTGGGCCTGGGTTTAGGTCTTCATCCATACCTGTAATGTTTGTATAGGTGTGGTGCAAGATGTTGTGTTGAATTCTCCAGTTTACATCACTGCCCCCCAAGAAAATCATCACATTTCCGACAAGTTTATTCACCCATTCCTTACTTGAATACGCACTATGATTGGCATCGTGCATGACAGAAAGACCAATACCGGCCATTCCAAATCCCATGATTACCCAAAGCAACATAATCAACCAATAGTTTTCTACAACGGTCATCATCAACACAAATGGCGTAAAGTAAATTGCCAACATAGCAATGGTCTTGAACACCATTTGGAAATTTGCATGACGAGATATGTTCTCCTTCTTGAAATATTCGTTTACTCTCTTTTTTAAAGTTTTGTAAAATTCGTCATTGTGTCCTGACGCAAATTTAACACTCGAAATGTCCATGCAGTTTGGTTTAAGTGAGGTGCAAAGATACGACATTCAATGAGTCGAACCTAACAATGCGTTACGCGCTACAATTAAACAATATTCTCCTTAATTTTGTTAAACTTGAAAATAAGCACTTACTTATGTCCATTTCCCCTGAAAACTCTTTGCCCTATTGCGTTGATTTATTGACTCGTCGACGACTTCACACGCTTGAATTTTCCGTTGGAAACATACGTTTAGGCGGTGATGCTCCCATTCGTGTTCAATCCATGACAACTACAGACACCATGGATACCATAGGATCAGTAGAGCAATCCATCCGTATGATTGACGCAGGCTGCGAGCTGGTGCGTTTAACTGCTCCGAGCAAGAACGAAGCTGAAAACTTAAGAAATATACAGTCGGAATTACACGCAAAAGGGTATTCAACCCCCCTTGTCGCCGACATTCACTTTACACCAAATGCCGCTGAAATAGCAGCGGGAATTGTCGAAAAGGTGCGGGTAAACCCAGGGAATTATGCGGACAAAAAGAAGTTTGAAGAAATTGATTACACCGAAGAAAGTTACCAAGCTGAATTAAAGCGCATCGAAGAGAAATTTACCCCCTTGGTATTGCTTTGCAAAAAAAACGGAACAGCCATGCGCATAGGCACGAACCACGGATCACTTTCAGACCGAATCTTAAGTCGATTTGGCGACACGCCAGAAGGAATGGTAGAGTCGGCCATGGAATTCATTCGCATTTGCGAAAAACACGCCTACCACTCACTCGTCATTTCAATGAAGGCCAGCAATACCTTGGTGATGGTTCAAGCCTACCGTCTTCTAGTAGCAACCATGCTAAAAAACGGACGGTGCTATCCACTTCATTTAGGAGTTACCGAGGCCGGAGATGGAGAAGATGGGCGCATAAAATCCGCTGTAGGAATTGGCGCATTGTTGGAAGATGGACTTGGTGATACTGTACGCGTTTCATTGACTGAAGCACCAGAACACGAGATTCCTGTTGCGCGAAAATTGATTGCTAAATATTCAACTCGACACAACATTTATCCACTTCCTGAAGGACAAATCCCTAGCTATTCTCCCTATCAACAAGAACGAAGAAAAACAACGCAGCAACACAACATTGGCAGCGATTATGTTCCAGTTATTGTTGCAGATTTATCCACTAAAAAAGAAATCACACCGGCGAATTTGTTCGCCTTCGGATATACCTATTCCGTTCAATTGGACAAATGGACTATTTTAGATCAAGCGGCTGATTATGTGTACATCGGTTCAAACACTTTAGACTTTGAATTGCCAGGACACCTCGGTGTTCTTGTCGATTATGCCGTTTGGAAAAAAGAGTACGCCAACAAGGCGGGATTTTCACCCTTGCTTAGCATCGACGAAGCACAAACAATTACAGAAGACACCCCTGCTTTTTTAATGATCAAGGCAGAGGATGATTTACCGCTTGTTTTGCTCCGGTCACGACCAAAACTCACACTCATTGGGTCAACTGATTACGACAACAAAACCCACGTATTCCGTTATTTTTATTTGAATTTAGCGAAAAACAAAATCACAAATCCTGTGATCCTACAATTCACTGAAAACACTACTGATGAAGAAACCTTTCAATTAAACACATCATCAGATGCAGGTTCACTATTGATCGATGGCTTTGGGGATGGCTTATGGCTCAAGAGTGAGCAGCCGCGCAAAGTGATTAACTCGACCGCTTTTGGTATTTTGCAAGCCACACGCTCTCGCATTTCCAAGACCGAGTACATCTCTTGTCCATCTTGTGGACGCACGCTCTTTGACCTTCAGGAAACCACAGCCAAGATACGAGAGCGCACCTCTCACTTAAAAGGACTTAAAATCGGTATCATGGGATGTATAGTGAATGGCCCCGGTGAAATGGCTGATGCAGATTACGGATATGTAGGGACGGGGCCTGGGAAGATTAACTTATACAAAGAAAAGGAAGTCATAAAAAAGAACGTACCTGAAGAAAATGCTGTTGATGAGCTCATCGAACTGATTCGATCGAATGGCGATTGGATAGACGCTCAGTACTAAAAAAGAAAAGGTCTGAAATTAAGTTTCAGACCATTTTTATTTCCTTCATGTTTCACGTGAAACTATCGGCCGAGATGAATCAGAAGCACTGAAATATCACTTGGTGAAACACCGCTAATGCGTGCTGCCTGACCAATATTCACTGGCCGTACCTTCGTTAACTTTTCTCTCCCCTCAATGCTTATACTCAACATCGAATGAAAGTCTGTATGGTTAGGTATAAGCACATCCTCTAAACGATTCATCTTGTGCGCCTGTTCCTCTTCACGTGAAATATAACCCTCATACTTCATTAAAATTTCCGCCTGTGTGACGATATCTTGGTGTTCAGACGTGAGTTCCTTAGCTAATTTTTTAAGGTCTGAATTTAATTTCAATAAATCCCAAATTTCAATCTGAGGACGGGTAATGATGCTTGACATCTTCACTTTTTGGGTCAAAGCTGCTGTATTCTTTTCCTCAAGAATAGGGTTCAATTCCTCGGGAGAAACACTCGTTTCCTTGAATGCACGAATCAATTTTTCCGTTCCCTCATTCTTTATTTGAACCTTTTTTAAATCCATTTCACTGGCCAAACCAATGCTATAACCAATAGGAGTCAATCGAACATCCGCATTGTCCTGACGTAGCAGAATTCGATATTCTGCGCGGCTCGTAAACATCCGATAAGGCTCTTTTGTGCCCTTCGTAATCAAATCATCAATCAACACGCCTATGTACGCCTCATCACGATTTAAAACAAAAGGTTGATCACCATGAACTTTTCTGTGCGCATTAATTCCCGCCATTAATCCTTGACAAGCTGCTTCTTCGTATCCAGTGGTTCCATTAATTTGTCCCGCAAAATAAAGATTATTGACCAACTTCGTTTCCAGCGTGTGCTTTAATTGGGTCGGCGGGAAATAATCGTATTCAATCGCATAGCCTGGACGAAACATTTTTACATGTTCAAATCCGGGAATGCTCTGCATTGCTTTATATTGTATTTCTTCAGGAAGTGAGGTACTAAAACCATTCACATAAATTTCGACGGTTCGCCATCCTTCAGGTTCAACAAAAATTTGGTGGCGATCACGATCAGCAAAGCGGTTGATTTTATCCTCTATGCTCGGACAATATCGTGGACCACTTGATTTGATCGCTCCATTGAACATGGGCGAACGATCAAAACCCGTCCGAAGAATGTCGTGTGTAAACTCATTGGTATACGTAATATGACAAGGTCGTTGGTGGGAGAGAGGAGGGGTGTTTCCAAAACTAAATTTTGATGGGTTCGTGTCACCTTCTTGAATTTCCATTTTTGCATTATCCAACGAACGCCCATCCACGCGGGGAGGAGTTCCTGTCTTCATACGCCCGGCTTCAAAGCCCATCTCCACCAATTCCTCCGTTATTCCGAATGACGCTTTTTCAGCAGCGCGCCCACCACCAAACTGCTTTTCACCAAGATGAATCAAGCCATTCAAAAAAGTACCATTCGTCAGAACAACACTTTTCCCATAAATTGAAATACCAAGAGATGATTTGATGCCAACAACTGAACTATTCTCGACTATCAGACCGTTGCACATGTCCTGCCAGAAGTCCACATTCGGATTCTCCTCCAACAGATATCTCCATTCTTCGGCAAATTTCATTCGATCATTTTGTGTTCGGGGAGACCACATCGCAGGGCCCTTTGATTGATTGAGCATTCGGAACTGAATCGCGCTTTTATCACTAACGATTCCAGAACCACCACCAAGCGCATCAATTTCTCGGACAATCTGTCCTTTTGCTACACCCCCCATAGCTGGGTTGCAACTCATCTGAGCAATGGTATTCATGTTCATTGTCACCAACAAAACCTTTGAACCCATTTTTCCAGCCGCATTCGCAGCCTCACACCCAGCGTGGCCAGCGCCGACCACAATTACATCGTATTCTTGAAGCATCTTGAAAATTGTTTCACGTGAAACAAAATTACAACCACTTCAGCCTTTATGTTTCACGTGAAACATACTTATCTAAATAATAATCCTCTTTTGCGCGCATTAATCGTGATTCATTGTCTGATTTGTCACCGTATCCGCACAAATGCAAAACTCCATGCACGCAAACGCGTCTTAACTCCACTTCACGTGTTATTGTATTTTCAGAAGCATTGTCATACACGCGGTCTATAGATATAAACAAATCTCCCGATATTTCAGCATCCTCTGAATAGTCAAACGTGATGATGTCCGTATAATAATCATGATCCAAGTACTGTTGATTCATCGCCAACAAATGTTCATCGGAACAAAAAATCAAAGCAATTTCTCCAGGTAATTTTGATTCTTCAAGGGCGACATTGCTTAACCAAAACGAAAAAAGTTCCGAAGACAACTCCGGAACTTCGACGTCAATAAATTCAAATGAAATCATTTTTTAGAGAAATAGATATTCACGGTTTTACCAAGATTATCAAACTCCACTTCGTCCGATAAATTTCGCATTAGGAAGATTCCTCGGCCGTTTTCTTGAAGAATATTTTCGGGTGCTGTAGGGTCGGGTAGGTTAGAAGAATCAAACCCCGGACCTTCATCCGTTACACTGAAACAAAAACTTTCTCCACCATCACCAACAGCTACATCCACCTCAAGATTTTCCACCCGTTTATTTCCATGTATGATGGCGTTATTCACGGCCTCTGTGACAGCGATTAACACATTGCCATAGTAGTCCTCATTCACTGATAAATCAGCGCACACACGGTCGATTAACGTTTCAACTCTTCCAACATGTTCAAATGACGATGGAATTCTAAGTGTTTCAATAAGTTCGTATCCTTCTTTCATCGTTCTACCGATTATAACGACCCATTGAAGTACTCATTTGCCTTGTCCTTGTAGTACTTTCTGTACACTGGATCTATAGCCCGAAGCAGATCAATTTGTCTTAATTTCTGTCGGTTATACTCATCAAACAAAATATTGTTACCATTATTTTCATTTTTACCGGAAGTGGATTCACGCTTCTCTTCAAACCCCCTTTCCATCAAGGCTTTTTCACTTTCCAACAAACGTGTCAAAATCTCCTTTTGACGAGTTATGAGATCTTTCGAAAACTGTTTGTTGATCAAGGCACGCTCTTGCTCTTCCAACTCCTTAATCAAAGGATTCAATTGATTTCCTTTTCCCTTTCCTTCTTTGTTTAATTCGTTTCTCAACTGCTCCAATCGCTGACGAATCGCAGTTTGTTCCGCAGCCATCTTAGCTATCTCTTTGTTTCCTAAACCCTGCATTCCCATACCCTCTTGTCCGGGTTTGTTGCCCTGGCCTTCACCAGGCTTTTCTCCTGGTTTTTGACCACCAGGATTCGGTCCTTTCTGCATCTGCTCCAATTGCTTTTTAAGCATCTGCTTCATGTCGCTTGAGTTCATTGATTCTCCACTTTTAGGTTTTGACCCTCCTGGCTTCGAACAGGAACCGCTGCCCGCTTTTTGGCTCTGCATCTGCTGCTGCATTTGCTGCAAACTTTCATTTAAAAGCAAGGCCAAATTGTTGTAAGAGGTCATAACCGTTTGTTGATGTATTCCAAGATTTGACCTTCGATGTTCATCAATATCCTCCAAAGACAAGTTGTGATTCTCTCTAATTGTATTTAACTCCTTATCCACAAAAGACGCAATCTTCGGCTGACGTTTTGCCAAAGCCATTAAGCTGTCTCGAACAATCTTGGTGTCATCAATAATTGCGCGCTGCTTTCGTCCATACCTTCGGTAGGCCGGGTCGTTGGTTCCAATGCTCGCAAAACGCTTCATTACCTCCTCCTGGTCAAAACTCAAGGCCATCAAACTCTCCAAAATATTGCGTAAGGAATTCATGTCCTCTTCCTCTTGCTGTTGATTCGCCTGCTGCTGCATCATCTCCATTTGCTCAGCCATTTCTTTCATGCCATCTGCGGCAGACTTCTGGTTTTCACCAGCTTTTTTCTCCTTTGAGTTTTCTAATCCATCCTTCGCCTCATTTAGATCATCAGATATTTCACCTTCTTTCTTTTCCGTATCACCTAAATCCATAGGTCGTTCCAGGCCTTTATTTAGATCATTTAGCTTCTTTAGGTCTTCCTTTAACTCATCAAACTTTTTGTTGATGTCGTTTTGCTTATCAAGCGCTACCTCTTTCTTCAGCTTCTCCTCCTCAATGTCTTTTTTCAGTGCTTCCTGCTCCTTGGAAAGCTCCTTTAACTCCTTTTCAATGTCATCAATTTTCTCATTTACTTGAAGGCGTTTCAACATTTCTAAGCTACGATCCATCTGCTTCTTCATGTCCTCAGAAGACTGTTCTAGTTTATCTAAATTCTCCTTTAGTTGTTCTTTGTCGTTTTGTTTGAGCAACTCCTCCAACTTTTCTAACAAGGCTTTCAACTCATCATCCATTACTTCATTCAATAGCTTTTCAATCATTTCTTGTTTGTCCAATAATTCTTGGTCCATCTCTGAAAGTTGATCTTTTTGTTGGGTACTTTGTTCCATTTGCTCTTGCATTTGTTCCAAAGAATTCTTTATGCTTTCTTGTTCCTTTTGAAGCTGCTGCAATTGATTCAATTTGTTCCAATCGCTGTTCTTCGAATTCATGATGTCCTTCTTCATTTTTTCGACATCTTTTTGAAAGTCCTTGGTGCGATTTAGAATACTCAATAAGTCATTTTGAATTTTTTCTTGGTCTTCGTCGCGTTTCTCGTTTAACTCTTTTAGCGATGGTAATTTATAGGTGAACACTTGACTTCGCGTTGACTTCACACCATTCACACCATCATTGTCAGAAACCACAAAGTAATACTCAATACGGTCGTTCAGTTCAACTTTCTCACGCCTAAAATCTACAGCAAAATCAAAAGGGATATCCGTTCCAGCTACCTTACGAACAGACAGGCGTTCTTCACGACGTTTCCCATCTTCAGAGATCAGCGTATACACAAAGTTCAGACTGGTCAAGCCATAATCATCGGTTACCTGTCCCGTAAAGAAACGCAAGCCATCCGATAAGCTGTCTTGCACTTCATTCACAATCACGGAAGGATACGCGTCTTTAATCACATTCAATTGGAAACCGCTAGAATCCACTTTGTAGTGGTAGGTGTTCTTCATGTAGATGTTTACTTTGGCCGATTCGGTGAGCTTCTTTGTTAGCGAAAAGCCTTCGCTTGTAAATCTCTTTTTCACACCATTAAACACAAAATCAACATAACTTGTGTTCTTCGTTAAGACACTCCAATCGATCATTGTTCCTTCAGGAACCGTCAAATCTCCCGCATTCGCGATCACTTCATCTTGCTTCCCTAAATAGGCTGGATAGGACAATTTGGCCTCCATCTTTCCTATGGCTGAACGACCATACACCTTCAATTGATAGCTATCGCTGCTGAACTCATTCGCCTCAAAAAAGAAAGCACCGGATTCCTTTGGCTTCCGAATGATCCCAGTAAATACATTTTTTGCCTTACGTGTCATCAAAAACTTCCCGTTCTCACTTACCAAATAGATGTGGTCCGGAAAATCCCTTCCTTTTAAACGCACTTCAACAGGGAAGTCTTCCCCTTCTTCAATTGAATTGTTTAGGTTGCTTAAAACGAAAGAAAAGGGTGCGGTAGGTTTAAATTCCTTTTGGTAATTCACCACACGATTGGTGCCTTGAAGAAGCAACGAGGGTGCAGCAAGACCAATAACCACAAAAACCAAGAAAATGGGAATCAGATATTTCGCATACTTTTTGTTTTCCCCAAAATCAATTGCCGAGGCAAAGGGCACCGCAGTTAATGCATTGGCACGCTGAAACACACTTGCACGAAGCAACTCCAGATTCCCTGCATTCGACACCAAATCATCCTGCAGCTGAAGGGTGTTTTTAAGTCGGTCTGAAATGTTTGGAAAAAATGTTCCTATGATTTCTGAAGCCTGATACCGATCAATTCGAGAACCGAAAGAATAAAGTTTTAATACGGGAATGGTTATAAACCGAATAAGAATACCAAGATTGATCAAGATAAAACCAAAAAAGAATAGAGCCCGTGTGAATGATCCAAAGCGCCCAAAATATTCCAATGTCGTGGTGAAGAGGAATGTAAATAGAAACACCCCAACAAACAACAAGACACCGCGAATCATCTGGTTTTTATAATACTTCCGGATAAACGCATCTATCTGTTCCAACAATTGATCAAATGTACTCTCCATCGTGCGTGCTTTTCGGCTTAACCTACTAAAATAAAACATATTCTTCAATTCATTCATCGTGAACAACTCACAAGGAAGAAAAACGTCACATTAAGGCGAGCATAACAGCCAATGAATCTCAATCCCTCCGCGAAATCTCATTATCTTTGCGCAAAATTGTTTTACATGTCTGACAAGCCCGTACGCGTTCGCTTCGCACCATCACCCACAGGACCATTGCATATGGGTGGGGTAAGAACAGCGCTATACAACTACCTCTTCGCAAAGAAAAATAACGGAACTTTTATCATTCGAATAGAAGATACAGATCAAACGCGTTTTGTTCCCGGTGCACAAGACTACATCATGGATTCGATGAAGTGGTGTGGTATCATGCCGACCGAGGGACCCGGTATTGGAGGAAATTACGGTCCATACGTGCAATCAGAACGTAAAGATTTGTACCGTCCTTATGCCGAACAATTGGTAAAGAATGACGCTGCTTATTATGCTTTTGACACCGCGGAGGAACTCGACGACATGCGTGAACGATCAAAGCAGATGGGAATGCCTAACTGGCAATATAACCATGTGACACGCACCACACTAAAGAACTCAACAACGCTTTCACAAGATCAAGTAGAGGCCATGTTGGCTGAGGGCGTCCCTTATGTCATTCGCATGAAGATGCCGCGCAACAGAGACATTCGATTCGAGGATATCATTCGTGGATGGGTGGTCGTGAACACGAATAATCTTGATGACAAAGTTTTGTTTAAAAGCGATGGCATGCCAACTTATCACCTCGCGAATATCGTTGATGACCATTTAATGGAAATTAGTCATGTGATTCGTGGGGAAGAATGGTTACCGTCTGCACCGCTTCACTTTATGTTGTACGAAGCATTCGCATGGGACTGTCCGCAATTTGCACATTTACCCTTGTTGCTTCGTCCTGATGGAAATGGGAAACTATCGAAGCGTGATGGGGATCGTTTAGGTTTTCCTGTATTTCCAACCGACTGGCACACCGCCGAAGGAGAATTGTATTCCGGTTACCGTGAGAAGGGATATTTTCCCGGGGCGTTTATCAATATGTTGGCATTCCTTGGCTGGAACCCTGGAACACCGCAAGAACTATTTTCTTTAGAAGAATTGTGTGAAGCATTTACCCTTGATCGCGTTTCCAAAGCAGGAGCGAAATTTGACCCTGATAAAACGAAGTGGTTCCAACAACAATACTTGCGCATGACTCCCGAAAAGGAGTTGGCTGAAATGCTCGCTGGTGAAATGGAGTCGCCTTTGGATTTAGAATCCCTAGAAACAATTTGTCATCTCATGAAAGAACGCGCGACATTCATTCGTGACATATTATCAGATGGCTCATATCTATTTGAACAACCTACGACTTACGATGAGCAAACCGTTTCCAAAAAATGGAAAGACGACTCAGCGGCTGTTTTGAGTGAGTGGAGAGGAGTTTTAGAAAACATAGCGCCTTTTACACACGATAGCATAGAAATAGCCTTCAAAAGTTTCCTTGCTGAGAAAAATTTGGGAATCGGCGCTGTTTTGCCGCTATTCCGTCTTTTGCTGACAGGAACAGGGATGGGACCGAGCATGTTCGAAATATCTGAATTTCTTGGAAAAGAAGAATGCTTATCACGTATAAATCAAGGACTTATATCCGTTGAGGCGCTGAAAAACAAAGCATGAAACACACAATTGAAGTCAACGGAATAAAAATTTATGCTTTTCACGGCTGCTTGCCAGAAGAAGAAAAAATTGGCGGTCATTATTTGGTTGATGTTATGTTAAATACAAACTTCTCTCAAGCAGCGTTAACGGATGACTTATCCCTTACGGTAGATTATGTGTTGATCAACCACATTGTCAAAGAAGAGATGGCCATTCGGTCAAAATTGATTGAGCAAGTTGGACAACGTATTTTTGACCGCATCACACGAGAAACGATTGGATTAAATTTTTTACGTGTTAAAGTGACAAAACTTACCCCACCGATCAATGGGGATGTACACAATGTCGCAATCGTCATTGAGGAATAATTATTTTTGGTATATTTGTACGCTTAGTGGTCTTGTGGCCGAGCGGCTAGGCAACGGTCTGCAAAACCGTGTACAGCGGTTCGAATCCGCTCGAGACCTCAACTAAAAAGCCCAGTGCATTGCACTGGGTTTTTTGATTTTACAGCCATCAAGCAAGGCTTGAATGGCGTGTAAAATCAAAAAAGACAGGGGCTTTCGAAGAAAGGCAGGGATTTTTAGTTGATATGCGCCCAATATCCTGGATCATGAAATAATCCATTACAGCCATCAAGCAAGGCTTGAATGGCGTGTAAAATCAAAAAAGACAGGGGCTTTCGAAGAAAGGCAGGGGTTT
>CALPWQ020000086.1 GCA_943327315.2 Chitinophaga pinensis | reverse complement strand
CAGTATTTTAGTTCATTCTTCAACGAATTAATTTTTTTGAATGATCATTTTTGGTTTTTATTGTGCAATCATTCTTGGCCTAACTTTTTTTCAGCGCTTTGAACTGAGCAAAGGCATCTTCAAAACCTCAAAAAAAACAACGTGGTTCATTTCCGGACTTTCACTTCTCATGTATTATGTTTCTGTCGAACAGGGGCAGATGCTTACTGGCATTATTGAAGAAAAAGGAATTTGGGGATTGTGGATTTTTTGGCCAAGCATTTTAGGTTCGGCCGTGATCCCCATTGTATTTGCCCCTCTTTGGCAAAAACTTGATTTCATTACAGACAATCAATTTATCCTCTTTCGTTTTTCGGGAAGGTCTGCGCGTTTCTTGCACCAGTTTCGTTCCATTTATGTGGGCGCTTTGGTTGTCGCCTTTCTCTTGAGTTTCCACGTGTTGGCCTTCAGTCGAGTTGTCGAAATATGGTACGATATCCCCCACATAACTTCAGTATCAATCGTGGGCATTGTATTGATCTTGTTTGCCCTGAAAAATAGTTTCAATGTAAAGATTAAAGTGGATGGATTTCACGCATTTCTTTACATTGTAGGTGTTGTTGTCGCGTTCTATTTTATTTACCAAGCCTCTGATGGATGGTCGAGTGCAGTGCGTCATTTGAAGTCGATGGGCACAGGAAAATCAGACCTGTTTCCTCCCACGTCAATGAAGGATGAATGGGGCTTGTTCTTCGTTTTTCTTGGCGTGCAATGGTGGAGCACCCAATTGTTTGATGGAGGTGGACCAGAAATGGCGCGGTTTACAGCCACCAAAGGACCTCTGAGTGCCATGAAAGCGGCATTGTTTCCAATTTTTAGCTACGCTTTGTTGTCTTTACTGATGTTGGTCATGGTTGTGCTCAGCCTTTCTTTGCAAAAATCAGTAGGGTATGAGGCAGGATTTATTGATGTGATTCATACGGTCGTGCCCGATTGGATTAAACCGCTTTGTTTGCTCGGATTTTTCGCGATGTTCATCTCAACCTCTGAATCTTTAATGAATTGGGGAGCCTCTTTTTTAACCGTTGATTTCTATAAAACATATCTGTCTCCATTCAAATCAGAGAAGCATTATTCCATAGTGTCTTTCGGTACGATGGCCTTGTTGAGCGCATTGGCAGTTGTCATTGCCATGAACAGCTCAAGTTTGAAACAGATGATTTTGATTGTCTTTTCCATTTCGGCGGGTGTTGCGCCTGTCTATGTTCTGCGGTGGTTTTGGCTTCGCATCAATGCATGGTCTCAAATCTCAGCGATGATTTCGTCCTGTTTGTGTTCACTAACTTTTCATGTGATACACCAAAAATTTCCAGGGATAGTGAGAACAAGTTACTTCGATGAGTTTAGTGTACAGATGTTAATAAGCACCGCGTTTACAACTTTTATTTGGTTGCTAGTGACATTTCTAACTCCAAGGGATGAAGAAAAAACACTGCTTAGGTTTGTATCAATTTTACCTTCAAAATCAGAGACCACAAAACGTTTTGTTCTAGCATTTTTAGTGGGTATCATATTGCTCATACTCAATCTTGTAGCGGTTTCCTTCCTTATTTCATAAATTGTTTTCGTTTTATCTTCATGGCGAAAAGCAGCAATCTTGGAAAGAAACGATAAAATTCATACATGAATC
Source organism: Chitinophaga pinensis (assembly GCA_943327315.2). Taxonomy (GTDB): domain Bacteria; phylum Bacteroidota; class Bacteroidia; order Flavobacteriales_D; family Crocinitomicaceae; genus M0103. Next base: position 11,971 of record CALPWQ020000086.1, on the reverse strand, counting down.
GACCTCGAAGCGAGGTGAAATAAAGAAAACGTTTGGACTTTAGTTGACGAATGATGCATTTTGCTGTCCGATCGAGCGTAACAGTTTTTATGCCATTGCGCTTCACGAGGGTTTTTAGTTCACCATTGATTGTCATGATTTGCTTCGAGTCTTCATTTTCGGTGAAATCGGGAAGGCATACGCCGATAAAAACACAGCGATCTACCACTTCGTTTTTCATGCTTTCTGCAACGGAAAATATTGCTTTTTTTGTACATGAGTACATGGCAAATCCTGGCAGCCCAACAATTCCCGCAATTGACGAGATGAATAGAATACTTCCTTTGGTGGCTGTTAAATCATCCATCAGCGCCATGGCAGGATAAATACTGCCATGGACATTGGTCCGTGTTGCTAGCTCAATGGTTCGTGAAGAGCTGTCGGCAATAGTGCCTTCTACTGCGATTGCAGCATTGCAAATTAAAACATCAATTCTACCATAGTGTGAAATGATTTGCTTCCGCATTTCCTGACAGAATAGATAATCACTGACATCCCCACTAATTCCAAAAACAGTAAAGCCATGATCAGTAAATTCAGCAACAGTTTTTTCTACCTTGTCTGAACTTCTACTATTGATTATAATTATCGCTCCTTGTTCTGCTAGTCGACATGCAGTGCGCTTTCCTATGCCTTGGGTTGAGCCCGTAATCAAAATAACTTTTTCTTTGAACATGAGAATTATTCTTATCGTATCATTTTAGTATTTCCGTCTCTAACTTTAATTTTGTTTTCATTTACATTTTAACGAAAATCAAAACTTCCGTGTCCGGGGCTTGGTTCTGTGTTGAGCAATACATTTGTACAGGAGGAATGACTTTGCCGAAATGTAATTTCTTGTACCGCAGAGGCACAGAGAAAAAACAACTTTACGTCAACAATACTTTTCTGAAACAAGAATCTGATACCTCTGTGGCTCTGTGGTCAACAATAAATGTGTAAACGATGAACAAATCCTTAAGCTGATCATTTCTTTTGCTGAAGAGAATAAAATTGAAATATTCTCTTTTGGAATACAGAACAAACCTTATTTTTCATTAAGCATTCGCGGGGGAAAATGTACACAATCTTCTTTATTCTAATTTTTGGAAATAAGCCTTGTACTCATCCCCAAGATCGTACTTTTTTGAGATCAGGGTTAAAGATAAAAAACCAACAGTCGTTGCAGAGAGTGCAGCAATAGCTGGACCAATATCCCCCATACCAGCCATAGAAAGTATGTAGAGGCCAAGTGCTCCGCTTAAGCCACCTACAATAAACCCTATTTTTCGAAACGTTTTTGAATACACATGAATCCGAGTTATTTCCGAAAAGGCAATTTTTGTATTTCCAACAATTACTGTATCGGGAGAAAGAATCTGAAGTCTGCCTTTCGCATGTGCCCCAGCGGCATTGAACACCTTTATTCTTTCGCGATTAACGACATAGCGCTTTTCATGAGATTCATCTTTCTTTTCAATAACGAGCGCATAGTCTTCCGATACTTGAATTATTTGTTGTTTATTGAGATCAACCAATTGTTGCTGTCCGAAAACGGAACTGCAGCTCAGGAGCGCGAGTAAAATCACAGATTTCATATTTAAGTTGTTTAGATTAAATGCCATTGATTGTTCTTTTGCTCTTTTGGACGTTGAATCCAACATTAATACCAGTCATTCCTCCTCCTTTTTGAGAGGAATAAAAGAGGTTCACTGGAATATTAAGTGCTCCAGCACGAAATGTTCTTCCAAGGGCGAAAACAAACATTGTATTCAATTTCCAATCACCGCGTGTATCGCCATATCTTCTGTCGAAGTTGTATTTCGGGTTTAAATCTGAGGGCGTGGGTGCTGTAAAAACGCCGTTCGTGCTATATTGTGGATCATCGCTGAATTCTCGCGCGGCATATGCATCCCAATCCGATTGTGAAAAATATTGCTGATTGGAACTGAAGCTATTGTCTGTATCAAAGAATCCCAAGGATGTTGGTTTTACCCCAAATCCCGGTCCGAATGCCAATTCCCATCCGCCTTTTCCAAAGCGAAATCCATTCATGATGGTGATGGAAGGCAAAAACTGTCCCTGTTCAAGACCTGACACATTGATTAATCCTTCGACCAAGGCAGAGAAATTTTCGGTGCCCACATATTGTCCTTCAAGCTGAAATCCTATCATACTCACTCCAGGGAAAATTCCCAGTCCGCCTTGCGATTCTGACCGTGTAGCGAATTCATTCATCGAACCAAATAGATAGGCATAACCGATCCGAGGACCATTGTTCTTGATGCGACCGACATTCGTTGAAGTGATGGGCTCATTTTTAAAAGCGAGACGTTCGGCAAGTTCTTTTGGGACCTCCACGCCCAGCATTTCCTTCAGTAGTACCTCAGACATGCGTTGCAATTCCATTTCTTGATTGTCGAATTCACGCATGGCAGATTTAAATGTCGTGGCAGTTTTCACATCAATGAGCTTCAAGGTGAGCACAATCTTGTTTCCAAAACCATCAAAGCTTCCGCAGAGAATGTAATCAACATTTAGTTTTTTACCCATCACCGCCAAACAATTTTGACCGTAACAGCCCGAGGTGAATTGAGGCGAATTCATCAGCACGTCCGCCATGTCAAATTCATCAAGAACAATAAAGTTTCCGAGCTTGATCAATTCTAAGCGCAACATCTTTGCTGCAATTTCTGGTTTAACCTCAATGCTGTTGATGTTTGGGTTGGCCACTGCGATGGTGGGATTGCTTGTTTGTGCAAAGCCGTTCAATGAACTAAAGAGTAGCGCTGTTGCAAGAATGTGTTTGATTGTCTTCATAAGTATGTTTTTATCCATGCAAATGTTCGCACAATCTGATGTACTTCATAATTGATTTCAACAAGGCATAACAAACGAGTTGCGAAATTCGCAAGTGTTGTTTTTAAGTGTGGAAAATAGCGCTTGATTGAACTCAATTAAAGCAATCCTGCTTCAATCTTCTTTCGTGCATTGTCGATGCTTCGATCGAGCTCATGGAAATACGTGTTTCGCTCTTTTTCGTTGACCACACTGATGATGCTCGAATTGGCGATTTGTTTATCTAAAATTTGCTTGGTGTCCTCCACGTAGCCCTCGTTCGATGTTTGCAAGTAGTTCATCACGTTGTGCGTGAGGTACACACCCTTCAATTCGGACGTAGAAAAGTAGAAGGAAGCATCTGTATTTACAATTTCATTGTTGTACATCTCGAAGTTGTTGCCAAATGCAGGCGCTTGCGTTCCATAAATGAACTTTTTACCAAGACTTGCTTGTTCGCGAATATGTGCCGACATCATTTTTAAACGGTCACACAAGAAAAGTGCATATGCTGGATCTTCAAAATGGTGCGCCTGACAGTAATAGACGATTTGGCGAATAAATCCTTGAAGCAATTGGGGATCATAGATTTCTTGAGATGGAATCGAGTTGTAGATTTGCAAGATGTCCCTCCCCAGTTCAAATGCCCGTTCACTCGTTTTTTCATGTTTGAATTTTTCGTTTTGATAGGCCGGAATCATCAAATGGGTTTTTGCCCAGAAATAGAGCTTGAAACGAACCAGCTGAGGAAAGTTTAGCAATTGAAAAAACGGCGTGTTGTTGACCGAGATGATGAGCTTTGGATCCCCGAGATTTTTTAATTTTTCAAAGGCAATTAAAATACCTTCGAGGTAGGTTTCTAAGCTAAAGTCATAGGTGTTCAACGGGGGGTAGGTGAAGGTCACATTTCCCGCTTCCATCGAACACAAGGCATCAAATGAGATGTTGTAATGCAAGCAGATTTTTTTTATTTCATTGATCGTCAACGCCGTCTCTCCTCGATATCTGCGATATACCGCGTCCGAACTCAGACTTAAAACGTCAGCAAGTGCGTTGCCGATGGTGTCTTGTCCGACAATTCGCTGTTTTACAAGTTCGAAAAGCGTACTTTGAATGTCCTGTTGTGGCATAGGTCAATTTAATGAGTTAAAAGTGCAAATTATTCAAAGGCAGAGGGCTGTTTTAGGTGTTTATTTTGCATCAAACTTGTTTCGTAGCGATTAATCACTATCTTTGCGCCCCAATTCACTTATTTATAAACCGAGGTTTCGAACCTCACATTGTAAAATTAATTATGGCAACTCGAATCAGATTGCAAAGACACGGTAAGAAAAACAAAGCATTTTTCCACATCGTAGCTGCGGACAGCAGATCAAAAAGAGACGGTAAGTTCATCGAGAAAATCGGTACATACAATCCAAACACAAATCCAGCAACAATCGTCATCAACTTCGACGCAGCACTTAAATGGGTGCAGGTAGGAGCTGAAATGTCAGATACTGCACGTGCGATCATGTCGTACAAAGGTGTTCTTCACAAAAATCACCTCTTGAATGGTGTGAAAAAAGGTGCACTTACAGCAGAACAAGTTGAAGAGAAATTCAACCAGTGGTTGGCAGATAAAGATGCGAACATCACGGGTAAACAAGACAATGTAGCGAAAAATGCAGCGGCTGATAAAGTAGCACGCATGAAAGCTGAAGCAGATACGAATGCAGCAAAAGCAAAAGCAATCGAAGAGAAAAATACTCCTGAAGTTGAAGAAGTAGCGGCTGTAGAAGTTGTTGCTGCAGAAGTTGCGAGCGAAACTGAAGAGGTAGCAGAAGTTGTTGCTGAAGAGGCAACTCCAGAGGAAGTTCCTGCTGAAGAGCCAGCAACGGAAGAAACGCCTGAAGAAGTTCCCGCACCGGCTGAAGAACCTGCTGTAGAGGAATCTCCTGAGGAAGTTCCTGCACCAGCTGAAGAGCCAGCAACAGAGGAAACTCTTGAGGAAGTGCCAGCAACAGAAGAAGTAGCAACAGAAGCTCCTGCAACTGAAACTGCTCAAGAAAGCACAGAAGAAACTCCAGAGGCATAAGCCATTATCCGTATTGAATGGATAAAGCAGATTGCTTTGAACTAGGTTACGTAGCGAAACTTCACGGATTTAAAGGTGAAGTTTCGCTATTTTTAGACGTAACCAATCCGGAAGATTATACTTCCTTAGATGCTGTTTTCATTGAAATAAATGGACAGCTGAATCCCTTTTTTGTCGATTCTTTTAAGTTGAAAAACAAAGGATTTGCAGCAGTCAAATTTAAGGGGGTAGAGAACGAACGCGATGCACGTGTTTTACTCCGTCAAAGACTTTTCCTCCCAGCTCAAATCTTACCGAAACTATCAGGCATCCAATTCTACGACCATGAGGTTGTTGGATTTACAGTGGTCGATACACTTTTTGGCGAGGTAGGCATCATTGAGGATGTCATAGATCTCGCCGTGAACCCACTCCTTCAGATTAAACATGGTACCAAAGAGGTTCTCGTGCCCTTGGCAGCTAATGTCGTTCAGGCGATTGACCGAAAGAAAAAGACCATGACCATTACGGCTCCGGAAGGTCTCATCGAATTGTATATAGCTTAAGAAGTACCATGTCTGTCTTTCGCTTTCGTCATTTTGAGGTTCGTCAAGAATCTTCAGCGATGAAAGTCGGAACAGATGCCATGGTGCTTGGGGCATTGGTGAATGCAGCAAACTCACGAACCATCTTAGATATTGGCACCGGAACAGGAGTGCTCGCACTGATGATGGCTCAAAAATTCCCGGAGGCAGAAATCGACGCCATTGACATTGATCCCTCTGCGGCAGCAGAAGCTCAAATCAATGCGGAAAACTCACTTTGGAACGAGCGCATTCAGGTGTATGAATCAGATCTAAAGGATTTTCAATCAGAAAAAAAATATTCACTCATTGTGAGCAATCCGCCTTATTTTACAAACGGCTTGTTGAACCCTGATCGATCTAGAGCGCAGGCGCGGCATGAATCAGCCTTGCCTTTCGAACTGCTATTCGCAAGGGTGAATGAACTCTTGAGTGATGGTGGAGTTTTCTGGATGATTGCACCAGCTCAGGCCATGAATGAATTGCGTGCAGCAGCTGAACGGGCGAACTTATGGCTCAAAAACTGGATTGATATTCTCGGAAAGGAGGGCGGTTCAACCGTTCGGATAGTACTTTCATTTAGTTCCAATCGCACCGAAAATAGTGAGCATGATTGCCTTACAATTCGCGATTCAAATGGTCAATATTCGCATGAGTACAAAGCGCTGACTATTGACTTTCACGGTGTAAGGGTATAAATATCTGTCACGTAGTTCAACGAAACATTTCGCTATTTTTTTTGCGTCATTTTTACTGAAATTAATTGTCATTTTTACCTCGCTATTTCAATGTAAAAGGTAAATTTGTCCGTCCTTCAAGGATAAAAGTGATTTTATGCCAATGATAAGAATCCTTTATTGTGTGTAATTCATTAATAATTAATTGATTATAGTTTAAAGTTATTCAATTATGGAAGCAGCTTCAACTTCTGCGGATTACCTTCCGTTGCTGATTCAAGTGGCCGTGGCCGCTGGATTTGTGTGTCTTGTGTTATTTGCGACGCATTTTTTAGGGCCAAATGTGCATTCTAAAAAGAAAGATTCCAATTGGGAATGTGGGATTGAATCGGATGGTGATGCCCGTTTCCCAGTGTCGATTCGCTATTTCATGACGGCCATTTTGTTTGTGCTTTTTGATGTCGAGGTCATTTTCTTTTATCCCTATGCTGTAAATTTTGAAAAGCTCGAACTAGAAGGACTTTTGGCTGTTATTCTTTTTGTAGCCTTCTTTTTGGTTGGCTTTTTCTACGTACTTAAAAAAGGCGCATTGGAATGGGAAAAATAGAAGATATGCAAGTAATTAACGGGGAAGGGTATCAACTTACCTCCTTAGAAAAGGTATTGGCTACGGCTCGTGCCAATTCTGTATGGCCCTTGCCCTTTGCAACATCTTGCTGTGGTATTGAATTCATGGCAACGATGGGAAGTAACTACGACTTGGCACGATTTGGAATGGAACGGATGTCGTTCTCACCTCGTCAAGCAGACTTGTTGATTGTTGCTGGAACGATTTCAAAAAAGTTAGGACCAATCCTAAAGCAAGCCTACGAACAAATGGCGGAGCCGAAATGGGTGCTTTCTGTTGGAGCTTGTGCTTCTTCAGGAGGGATTTTCGATACCTACAGCGTTTTGCAAGGTATTGATCGGGTGATTCCTGTGGACGTTTATGTGCCAGGTTGTCCTCCAAGACCCGAACAAATCATTGATGGGATTATGAAAATTCATGAACTCGTGAAACATGAACCATTACGCCGTCGCTATTCGGACGAATACAAACATTTGTTAACCAGCTACAACATTGAATCAGATGGAGAGTAACTTGACGAATGAAGGCGCAGCAGCGCATATCCAAGCTCAATTTGGTGCTGCAGTTGTTTCTGTTGACATGCCTTACGATATGCTGACAATGGAAATTGCAGCCGAACGCATGCACGATGTCATTGAATGGATTCGCTCAGATGCTGAATTGCAAATTGGATTTTTGACATTGCTGGGTGGGGTGCATTACCCGAACGATAAAGGTCGTGAGTTTGCTATGGTTTATCACTTGCACAGCTGGACGAAAAACTTTAGAATTCGATTGAAAGCATTCTTGCCTGCGGAAAATCCGAGCATAGCTACATTAACCGATCTTTATGACGGAGCCAATTGGATGGAACGTGAAGCCTACGATTTCTTTGGGATTCAGTTCAATGGTCACCCAAATTTAGTGCGCATACTGAACGAAGATAGCATGGATTATTTTCCTATGAGAAAAGAATACCACCTCGAAGATGAGACTCGAGAAGATAAGGACGATCGATATTTTGGACGATAATACAGTAAGATCATGAGTACTTTTAAAGAAGATAGTGCCTACGATATGCCACATGTTGGATTGTCCAATGAAACAATCGATGGCGATATTGCGACATTAAACCTTGGACCAACACACCCTGCAACACACGGGATTTTCCAAAACATCCTTCAGGTGGATGGCGAGAAAATTTTATCCTCTGAGCAAACTGTCGGATACATACACCGGGCATTTGAGAAATTGGCTGAACGCCGGCCATACAATCAAATTACACCGATTACAGACCGGCTAAACTACTGCTCTTCTCCAATCAATAACATTGGGTGGCACATGACAGTTGAAAAGCTGATTGGCGCAGAGATTCCTAAGCGTGTTGATTACATGCGTGTGATTGTGATGGAATTGGCGCGGATTGCCGACCACCTCATTTGCAATTCAGTCATCGGAGTGGATACCGGAGCACTTACAGGTTTTACCTATTTGTTCCAAGAACGAGAGAAAATTTATGAATTGTACGAGGAAATTTGCGGTGCACGATTGACAACGAATGTTGGACGTATCGGTGGTTTTGAACGTGATTTTTCACCCGAATTTCACCGTAAACTAGAGGATTTCTTTAGAACCTTTCCTAAGGTTTTTAATGAATTTGATAGCTTGCTTTCGCGAAATAGAATATTTATGGACCGAACACGCGGTGCAGGACCAATCTCAGTAGAACGTGCATTGAACTATGGTTTTGTTGGACCTAACTTGCGCGCTGCAGGATTGGACTATGACGTTCGTGTGATGAATCCATATTCTTCGTATGAGGATTTTGACTTTAGCATTCCAGTTGGAGTCGCTGGCGATACGTATGACCGCTTCATGGTGCGCCAAGAAGAAATTCGTCAGAGTTTGAAAATTATTGAGCAGGCATGGAAGAATCTGCCTGAAGGTTCGTACAAAGCAGATATACCTGAGTTTTACCTTCCACCAAAAGAAGAAGTGTACAACAATATGGAGGCGCTCATTTATCACTTTAAAATCGTGATGGGTGAAACACCAATTCCAGCAGGTGAGGTTTATCATAGTGTGGAAGGTGGCAACGGAGAATTGGGATACTATCTCATCAGTGACGGTGGACGTTCACCTTACCGCTTGCAGTTTAGACGACCATGTTTTATTTATTACCAAGCATATCCAGAGATGATCATCGGACAAACCATCAGTGATGCGGTTTTGACCTTGTCAAGTATGAATGTGATTGCTGGAGAATTAGACGCATAATTATGAGTAGTTCACACATTGATCTTAGTAAACGCCATTCAGAAAAGCCTGTTTTCAGTGCTGAGAAAATGGCAGAAGTGCAGGTGTTGTTTGCACAATATCCGGAAGGAAAAAGTAAAAGTGCCCTGATTCGAGTTTTGCACATGGCAGAAGAAGAGTTTGGCGGATGGTTGAGCATTGAAACGATGGATTATGTCGCTGAAGTACTCAATATCCAACCCATTGAAGTCTATGAAGTGGCTACCTTTTATACCATGTTCAACCTTGAACCTACGGGTAAATATGTTTTTGAGGTGTGCAGAACGGGACCTTGCATGTTGCTAGGGAGCGATTCAATCATCGATTACATTGGAAGCAAATTGAACATTAAGGTAGGTGAAACATCTGCGGATGGCATGTTCACCTTGAAAACATCGGAATGCCTTGGTGCCTGTGGTTATGCCCCAATGCTTCAATGTGGAAAGAAATACCACGAGCACCTAACGAAGGAGCGCGTGGATGAAATAATTACGGCTTACAGGGCCGGTCAGACCCCAAATTAAGAAGGATGGGAAGAAGATTACTGTTAGAACATGACAATGTAGCGGGCATCGAAACATTCGATGTGTACCGCAAGAATGGTGGGTATCGTTCTGTTGAGAAAGCCTTGAAATCGATGTCGCCTGAATTGGTGCTCGAAGAAGTGCAAAAGTCAGGACTGCGCGGACGTGGAGGTGCCGGATTCCCAACAGGGATGAAGTGGTCTTTCCTTGCGAAGCCAGAAGGAGTTCCAAGGTATTTGCTTTGTAATGCAGATGAGTCAGAACCGGGAACATTTAAGGACCGCTACCTGATGGAAAAAATTCCTCACTTGTTGATTGAAGGAATGATCGTTTCAAGTTTCGCTCTTGGAGCAAATCAATCTTATATTTATATCCGCGGTGAATACATGTGGATACTAGATATTCTTGAAAAGGCAATTGCGGAAGCATACGAGAAAGGGTTTTTAGGAAAGAATATTCTAGGTTCAGGTTTTGACCATGACTTGAGTGTTGCTCCAGGTGGTGGCGCATACATTTGTGGTGAGGAAACAGCATTGATCGAATCCCTTGAGGGAAAGCGTGGTAACCCGCGAATGAAACCACCATTCCCTGCTGTTAAAGGACTATATGGATGTCCAACGGTAGTGAACAACGTGGAAAGTATTGCTGCTGTTGTTCCAATCATCAATGATGGTGGTGAAGAATACGCAAAAATTGGTTTGGGAAAAAGTACAGGTACGAAGTTGATTTCTGCGTGCGGTAACCTTGCTCGACCAGGAGTATATGAAATAGAAATGGGAATCACGGTGGAGGAATTCATCTATGGTGACGACTACTGCCGAGGCATTGCCAACGGAAAGAAATTGAAAGCTTGTGTTCCTGGTGGATCATCCGTTCCAATTTTGCCACATTACCTCGTCACAAAAACAGCTGCTGGTGAAGACCGCTTGATGACCTACGAAAGTTTGGCGGATGGAGGTTTTGCTTCAGGCTCAATGCTCGGTTCAGGTGGTTTTATCGTATTCGATGAAGACCAGTGTATCGTGCGCAACACGTGGAACTTTGCTCGTTTCTACGCGCATGAGTCTTGCGGCCAATGTTCGCCTTGCCGCGAAGGTACAGGGTGGATGGAAAAAGTACTTCACCGTCTTGAACATGGTCAAGGAAACTTGCGTGATATTGACCTATTGGCAGAAATCAACAAGAAAATCGAAGGAAATACAATTTGCCCGCTGGGTGACGCTGCCGCTTGGCCAGTAGCCGCAGCCATTCGTCACTTTAGAGATGAATTTGAATGGCATGTGGATGAACGTGAAGAGTCACAAAAAAGAAATTATGGATTGATTCGCGAACCGCAATCGATCGCTTAAGAAATATAAGAACGGATGATCAAAGTAACAATTGATGACGTTGAAGTCGAAGTAGCTGAGGGAACAACAATCCTGAACGCTGCGCGCATGATTGGTGGTGATGTTGTCCCACCTGCAATGTGCTATTACAGCAAACTGCCCGATACAGGAGGCAAGTGTCGAACATGTTTGGTGGAAGTGGCTGCCGGATCTACAAAAGATCCGCGTCCGATGCCGAAACTTGTCGTATCATGCTCCACTCCAGTGCAGGATGGAATGGTCATTAAGAACAAAACTAGTCAGCGCGTGCATGAAAATCGCGGGGCTGTTGTTGAATTCTTATTGATCAATCACCCATTGGATTGCCCAATTTGTGACCAAGCTGGAGAGTGTCATTTGCAAGATTTAGGTTTTGAACATGGTGCAGAAAAAACGCGCTATGAAGAAGAACGTAGAACGTTTGATCCTATCGATATCGGCAACAAAATCAAGTTGCACATGAACCGTTGCATCTTGTGCTACCGCTGTGTTGCTGTTGCGAATCAATTGACTGACAAGCGCGTTCATGGTGTTCTTCACCGTGGAGAACATGCAGAAATCAGTACATACATTGAAAGTGCTGTTGAAAATGACTTCTCTGGAAACATGATTGATGTGTGCCCAGTAGGTGCCTTGACCGATAAAACGTTCCGTTTCAAAAGCCGTGTTTGGTTCTTGAAACCGATGGAAGCAGAATGTGAATGCACAAAATGCTCAGGTAAAGTAGTCGTGTGGCAGTTCGGAAATGAAATATATCGTGTCACTGGTAGAAAAGACCGCTACGGCGAAGTGGAAGATCAAGACGGGAAGCCAGGATGGATTTGTAACGACTGTCGATTTGATAAAAAAGACCTGTCGGATTGGAAGATCATTGGGCCACGCACTATTGATCGACATTCCGTTATTTCCCAAGGAAAATATGAGGGTCCGCGAACATCAATTAAAAAAGTGAAGTAATGGATTCAGGACTCATTATCGAAAAACTTATACTCGTCGGAATCATTT
>CALPWQ020000085.1 GCA_943327315.2 Chitinophaga pinensis | reverse complement strand
TCTTGCTCAGAAAGCTGTGTATTGCTTTCAACCGTTTTCAATTGATTTGCACTGCCAGGATCAAGTTGTGAACGTAATTTTGTCCTCGTTTCTTCTGTTCCAATAAGCGCTATGGCCACTTTTCGTTCAGCAATTTTATTGGTGTAATCATCGCGCAAAGAGGTAAGATCTATGTCTTTTTGTTGATTGATTTTATTGTTGGGATCTTGAGCCAAAAGCTTCGCATTGTCAGCAATGGCCTGATCTACTTTTGCTAAAAACGATTCATCAAGATTTTGAAAGGCACTTAATTTTTCGGGAGATGTCAAGTCCGAATTTTGTGCAAGCTGTGTTCGTTGATCAAGATATTCCGGATGAATGGACTTAGACATGTCAATTTTTCGCTCATTCTGACGCGCAGGGTCAAATTGAGCCAACTCATTTTCTCTTGTGTCAATGCGCTCCTTCGTTTCCATTTGGAGCGCCGTCAATTTTTCATTTCGCCCCTTGAGTAAGGTGTTGTCTGGGTCGGCCCTCAACTTCGTTGCAAGTTCAGCCTTCTCACGAGCAATGGACTCACTTAATTTCTGATCCGCAGCTTGGCGAGCATTTTCCTTCTCAATCGCCGACATGGATTCATTGTTTTCTATCGCTGCAATTTCCTCATCGTATTCTGGCTCAATTTCATTGGTGAGTGTTTCCTTTGAATTCCCTCCTTTTTGATTGGCTAAAAGCAATTCCACTTGGCGCTCATGGGCATCCATACTTTTTTGCAAGTCTTTTTGATACGTCGCCAATGTGCGCTTTTCATCATATAGGCCTGTGTTCGTTGGATCATCAAACAACACCTTTTCAATTTCTTCCAATCGATTGGTGAATGACGTTTCTATTTTTCGTTCAATTGAAAGTATTTTGTAGAGCTTTTCCTCCGGTGATAGCTTTGTATCCTCTTGCACGGCTTTCACGGAAGAAATATATTCCGCATGGATGGTTTGGGATGTGCGTCCAGAAGATAAATTAATCGACTCCCGCAAACTTGGATCCTCAGCTTCTAGTATAGAAATTTGTTGCTCCACATAAGAAGTAAGCGTATTTGAATTCACTTTTTGTGTGGTCAAAAGCGCGTTTCGAGCTTGATCTTTACTGACAACAATGACTGATTTATTCGATATCGCATCCTGAATGATACTGATTTGTTTATTCAATCGGTCCTTTTCTTTGGTAACGATGTCAACCTGTTTCAACAAAAGGTTTCGCTCCTCATTGATCAATCGAATTTCTTCTTGCTTGGAAGCAATCTCTACTTGAATGCCAGGGAGATCCTTCTTCTTTGCCATGAAAACCGAATTTTGAAGGGATTGAAGAGAAATTTCTATTGTGCGAATTTCATCCGCATAAGCATCTATTTTTTTTTGCTGAACACGATTCTCCTCGTCTAGAACCACCGCTTTTGCAACAAGATTGGGAACCAATTCGAGCGATTCATCAGTCAATACGTTTTGAATGGCATCCTTATTTCGACCTATCACCTCGAAAGCCCCTTTTTCATCCCCTGCTTCAATGAGCACATTGAATTGCTTAAGTGTCTCCTCAAATATCCCAATGGATTTTACCGCATCTGACGAGCTAAACACACCGTCGATCGAATCGTTTAACTTCAATAATGAAGCAGAATAAGCATTTAACTCCTTTTGTGCTTTAATCAGTTCATCTGCCTCTCTTAGCAGGATGTATTTTTCGCGTTTATCTGATGTTGTATTTGCCGTGGATACTTTCACTTTTATTTCCTCCTCAAGACGAGTAAACTCTTGCGCATTTTCAATGACAAGCGTGCGCACATTGTTTTCAATGGCATCTTTAAGCCTTAGGTTTTCATTCGTTTTTTGCAATTCACGGTTGAACAAATCAGCGACTTCATTCGGCAAGAGGTTTCCAATTCCTAGTTCATTCAATACTTCGCGGTTTTTCTGGGATTCAGAAATCGCATCCAAATCAAATTGATCGGCATTGATGTTCAGTTCAGAGCGCTTCATGATGACTTCGGCAATGATCGCTTGAGGGTCATCTACCTCTTCATCAAAGAGATTCAATATGACTATTTGCTCAGATCCGTCGTCCCCTTTCTTATGAATAATGCGCTGTTTCAAGGGCTTAAACTCTTTCATGTAAGGGATTGACACCACCGACTTATACATTGACTCGTTGAGCCCTAGTGTCACCGTGTATTCATACTTCCCTCCTTTTGGAAAAGTGATTTGATAAATAGATTTTTCGTTGGAATTGAACACACCAATGGATTGACCACTAATCACATCACGCACCTCAATTTTGACCTTTTTAAGTGTGGGATCGAGTTCAGAGTTAAAATCTCCTTTGATGGCCACAAGTTGAATGGGCACGCGTTCAACCCTTACCTTATACACTTGTAGCGTTCCATCCTGACTTTGTCGAGCCGAGGCGAACCATGCATTTTCATTGTTGGCATCGACCACATATAACAAATCATCGTCGGGTGAAGAAATAGCGAAATCAAGGTTTTCAGCTGGACCAAATTTTCCTGTCGAAGGATTCAATTTACAGCGAAATACATCGAAGCCTCCCATTGAATTGTGTCCTTTCGACGAAAAGTAGAGGTATTGCCCATCCGGATGCATGTAGGGAAAATCTTCGTCGAATGTTGAATTCACATCCCCTTCTGCCAATTGTGCATCACCCCACGTGCCGTCCGTATTTTTTTGGCGATAATAAATCTCTTTACCCCGATTGCCATTATCACCATAACTCGAGTAATAAATCACCGACGCCTCTTCCGGGAAATAAACCAATGGTGTGTGTCCATTTTTTTTATCCTCCTTGGTTTGAAAATCAGCTGTAACAAGAAAATTTCCTCCTAAGTCATTCAGATCATACACCCGAAAAAACTTATCAATGGCAATTTCTTTTTTGTCTTGAACGATAATGTCTGTTAGGGTTGTGAGCAACCGTTGTCCATTTTGACACATCTCAATTTCGCGCTCGGCATCCATCAATTTGGACGGTTTACTTCGCACGCTGATAAACTTCTGATACTGTTTAATCGCTTCGCTGAATTGATAATTCAGGTGCAGTGCTTTTCCTAAATAGTAAAAAGTTTCGGGCACCGCTGAAGGGTTTGATGCTGCATAATTGAGGTGCTTAATGGCCTCTTTTTTATTGTCTGAATTGAACAACAAACATGTTCCAAAGCGGTAATTGTAATCGAAATCCCGCGGTTTTAAAGACAATAATCGCAAGTATAAAGGGGTAGCTTCGAGAAAATTTGCATTCTCAAAAAAGGCATCGGCCTTGGTCTTCATTTCTGCTTCTGTTTGACTAAACGCCTGGACAGAAAGCAGTAGAAAACTGGCGATAATTAGGATATGTCTATAAAACAACAATTCTTTTTGTGCTACTTGTCGGTTTGAATTCGATTAGGAATACGATTATTTCTTAAAAAGGTTCATGCGATTTTCTTCACCGTGCCACAGTCGACCAATGTTCTTTCGGTGGGCAAAAATCACAAGCACGGATAAAACAACACTAAATAGAGTCATCCACAGCGATTCATTCTTCAACACAAAGTGTACGACAAATGGAAAAACAAGGGCAGCAACAATTGCACCCAAGGACACATATTTTGACACCGTAAAAACACATAGAAATGCTCCAAAACAAATCAATGCGGCAAGTGGTTGAATTCCGATAATAACACCCAAACTTGTCGCCACTCCTTTTCCACCACGAAACCCAGCAAATAGTGGGAATACATGACCAACAACAGCGAGAATGGATGCGACAACCTGTACATTCAAGATGTGCAACAGGGCAGCATCAGATGGACCTTCGGTGGGCAAAACGATGAGTGGCGTCAGTACAAAATAAGGCAAGGAAGAGGCCAAGGCACCTTTACTAATATCGATCAATAATACGACAATTCCTGGCTTTTTACCCAATACACGAAAGGTATTCGTTGCTCCCGCATTTTCACTTCCATGTTCTCTGACATCCATGCCATAATATGCTTTACCAATCCAAACAGCTGTAGGAATAGAACCCAAAAGATAGGCGATTAGCCCATAGATAAAATAGTCTTGAACATTCATTACTTCTCAAATAAACGAAGGAACTTACTCAGATAAATGCTTTGTGTTGTTGCTTCGAAATAAAAATTCTTCGTTTTTCGTTTCTCTTCCTTGATGGATAATATGGCATTCGAAAAATCTTGGTCGTCGGTAATGATCTTCATTGTACCATCTTTTTTCACCATTTGATAATCGAAGTAATACTGCAATCCTGCCGGCGTCGTAAACATCAACCCAAATCGATCGCCACCAGCTTCGTTATACACTTGTTGAAAGAAAGTTTTCATCGGCAGTGTTTTCATTAATGGTTTATCAAAAATGTTCACAATCACGGCATTGGATGCGGAGGAAATCAACCCTTTTTCTTCCGCTGAAGGATTGTCAAAAGATTGAAGTTTTAACCCTGTGATCACCAAGGAATTTTCTAAGGCGTTCGGTACCTTTTTAAATTCACCGGAAATCGTGTAGTCGGATTTGATTTTATCTGCAGTCGCTTGATCTGACCATTGAAGAATGGCTTCAGAAAGGGTGATTTGATTGAAGTTGATCGGTTTTAGGTTTTCCACTGTTTCCAATCGTGTCGCCAGATCCTTCATAATCCCTTTATCGATTGCCATTGAAATCCTTGCTGTTAGATTCATCGTTGTACTTCCTGATGCTTGGTCATATTTGGCCACACCCACAGCGTCAATTGTCACATCTCCGTAATCCATACCGAGATTTACTACACCTTCTCCATTCAAGGAACAACTTTCTCTATGCAAGGAAATGAAATTCCCTTTTTCAGCACGGTTTAACAATTTCTCTTTCGAAGCAATTTGAAATTCTTTCGCCAAAGGATTGTATTGCAAATAGCCACTAGCCGTCATAACAATAGGGTCTGTCGCTTCAACCAGTTTTGATAAGAATGTAGGATAGATGGCGATGCTATCAAGCATAGCAGAGTTTCTCCATACAATTCCGGCTGTTAGAGCCTGACCATCCAAGTTTTTCATTTTTTCCGATACTGGAATCTGAATATTCTTTGGATCGAGCTGAGCGGAGAAAGACAACCAATTTCGCTCAAAATTCTCACAACTGTGGTTGATTCGTGTTGCGCCCTCGAATGCGATAAGCGCATTTGACGCGTTTATGGCCACTTTCCCATAATAATCAAACTCCTTGCTTAACTTAAACTCATCTTTTTGATCAACTGATCCAGCTGCTATCGTTTGATAAGAGGTATCTAAGGTGATGCGTTTCATGACAATGTAAGTCAACGCGCTATCCTTATCGTAATAGGGGTAATCTCCACTTCCAGAATAGGCACGACGACCAGTGACCTCACAATTCACATTCAAGAACTTGTGGTATTTCGTTATGTAATTGGCAACGATACGTGCATTCGTAAATGGTTCCATCTTGGCGTTTTTGCGTATCGTTACTTTCATGCTATCTGTAAAGATGCGTGCATCTGCGATTTCGAGGTATGGAACTTTATCACAAAAAAGCGCTTTTTGCTTCAAATCATATTTGGCTTGTGGGGCGCGGAATTGGAGTGAGTCTTGTTTCGGATGTGTCGAGAAAAAGTTTGGTTCAGCGAGATCTAGACCAGCTTCAATCGTAACATCAGATTCTGATCCTTTTTCCAATTTCATCTCGTCTTTGTCCATGAACCATTGAAACTTATCCATGCGGCATTGATACTGGTTTATCGGGAACTTTATGAGTGACGTTCCTTTGTTCGAAACAAAATCTCCTTGACGTTTTTTGAAGGAGATATCTGCACGTACGTTCTCTGCAGCAAAAGCAAGTGCATTTTCTCCCGGTTCGGCGAAGGTATTCTTTAAATTAAATCCAGCCGTATCCGCTTTAATGTCCCATCGGTAAAACCGATAATTGTCAGAAATCGTTGTTGCTTTATTGAAAGAGATTAAGCCCTTGCCACGAATTCCATTTTGGGTAACAATTGCGGTACCTCGTAGTTTTGCCTCTGCGTTAAAAAAGGACAAGTCCGACTTTGGTGTAGATGAAGCTTTCAGCACATTTTGCTTTGGTTGGTAGGATATATATGCTTCTGGTGATTCAACATCTGGAAACTCAATCCCAGCATCTATAGGTTTGTTGGTAAATTTAGCATAGCCAATGGTTGAGTCCGGCAAGAAACTCCATAGAGCGGTTGCTTCCGAAGTGGAATGCACGAAATTAATTACCCCTGCGCCTTGCAAGCCATTGTTTGACAGTAATATTTTATTGTCATACTTGGCCTTAGTCCCATAAAAAACGTATCCTCCTTCTGGAGTTCGCGTAGAAAACCCGAATGAAAAGTCAGGCATGATCTTTAAATCTTCAGTGATGTTAGGGAAGATTCCAGCCGAGGTCAACTCCCCTTTGAAGCGCAGCGCTTTTTCGGAAAAATCATCAAGGCTATCCAGTTCAAATGGAGCAATTGTATAGAAAAAACGTGAACTGTCATATGCCCCGCGATAGATTGCTTTGGAATTGTAATAAACATATGCAGGTTTGGTGACTTTCATTTTTGGAAAGTTTGTTATCGCTTTGTTCTTCCCTGAACGGTTGCTCGGGTCATCGATGATGATTTCCCCTTGAATTCCTTTAATTGTACTAAACATGGGGATCGGTCGATTCGCATCTTCCACTTTCACACTTTTTACGCGAAAAAGGGCTGCCTCTGTTTTTAAGACATTCACCTTGTTGTCTCTGTAATTGTAGTTTGCAGCCAAGGTATTTATTTCCATTTTCCCGATGTTCATCCACCCACTGAATTCGAAATTTCGGTTTTCACGAATCAACACCCTACCTAAGGATGGGAAAACGGTAGAATTTTGAATGTCCGAAAGTACGACTCGATCAACACCGTCCAAATCGATATTCAAGGTGCCCAGATTCAATTTGCCATAATAGCTGCGCATTCTTCGCTCTTCGCTCTGCTCCTTGTATTGTTTTTGCAAGGCTTGTAAATTTGGATCTTGGCGTATTTGATCATCAGAATATCCTTTCAATTCTTTGGGACGGAAATCGGACACAAAAAGTAAATTGTCAAAATCGCGTTTCCCTGCTTTGGAAAGTACAAAATTTTCTGTTTTTGGGTTGATGGTAACAATTTTAGCCTCGACATCATAATTTAGGAAGCCATAGGTTGCAAGTTCCAACAATACCGGTTTCGCCTGATCTACGATAAGCCCAAGTGCCGTTGCTGCTTTACCTTCCGTGAGTATGTATTCATCATATTTAAAGCAATAGGCCGAAATCGAGGCCAAGGGGTGCGTAGATTGGAGTCCTTGGAGACGGTCAAAGAGTCGTTCATCAAAATAATTCATCGACTCAAATCGAGCAAAACGTTGCTCTTGGGATGTGCCATAGTCAAAGGTAAACATCAAATCTTGTTCGCCATATTTCCATGAAATCTTTGAGACATAGATATCCAATTTATGATACGTATCGCTAAATGGCGATTGTCCCGCACCACTTGTTGTGCGTGTAAGGTCCATTGTTTTTTTCTCAACATCAAAATCGAATCGCAGACCAGGATGAGTGATGGAGTCTCCTGTATTGAGCTTCAATGTGATCGCGGCATTGTTCATCGAAATTTTCTGTGGATAAATGAAAATCTGCTGTGCGCTTGCTTTAACAAAGGGAATACCCTCACGCAAGACAACAATTTTAGCTGGAATTTGTGGTGTCCCCATCCCTACAAAACTTGCTCCCTGAAGCGAAAAACCTCCTTCAAAATCTATATTCTCTCGAATGCCCTTGATGCTTAATCTTCTTTCGAAGGAATTGAATTGTGGATAAATTTTGTCTTCTTCACGGTTAATGATAAATGCACGGTCGGAAATCGTTCCCAGCGTAGGTTTTTGAAAGTAAGGAGATGTCAGCAATACGGAGTCTGCCTGAAAAGTGGACATCTTGCACGACACATCGTATTTTCCAATGGTCGCGAAAGTCTCCTTGCTGTTGAGCCCCACTTTTTGCCAATTTACCGTGCCTTTATTGCCCTCCCATTTTTTAAGTATGGGGTCGTAAATACCGCTTGTTGCACAAACCACCAAGCTATCGACGTAGGGCTGATCTTTTCGGGTTTTGCTGTCTCGATTTTGTACGCGACACACCAAGTTTCCTTCCGCGCATTTGATAAATGGTTTATCTGAAAACTCAAATGAATAGGTTCCTCCCACATAAAACCAACTAAAATTGGAGCTTTCAGCGATACGTCGCTCAGCAAAAAAACCAGCTGAAAGTTCAATGAACTCCTCAAATTTCTTCACATTTCTGTTGTCGAGCATTTTATCTACAGAACCATGCCAAGCGTTGAAACTCGTTTCTGACTGTTTGCCAACGGAAAGTGAATAGACCGAAAATACATAGTTGTAAACCTCAGGGTATGGACTCAGCTTCTTTGTAATCATCAAATTACATGTCTCCACCATTCGTCCAAAAGTCTTTTCGGACACATCTTGTGTTTCCAAGAGAGAGAGAGGCAATGTTTTCTTTGCAAAATCTTGGTATTCCCCCTTTCCGTATTCAGTAAGTACCTTTTGAAATTCCTTGACAAATTTTTCTCGGTCCGTTGAAAACAAATCTTGAGCATGCGAATAAAACATCGAACAGCTAAGCAATAGTGCACTGTATAAAATCTTCATTATTTATTTTTTTCAAAAGTGAGTGCGGCCCAAGTCTCTCGAGACAATGAACCTGAGTGAGTCAAACCATTGTTTTGTGCAACACGAATAAGTTCGTCACAGTCGGTTTCAAAAAATCCGCTAATGATCAGTTTTGCCGATGGCATTAACATCTGAGCATAGGCCGACATATGCGCTTTAAGCACGTTTTTATTGATATTTGCCAGGATCAATTCAAATTTTCTTCCTTCAAGAACGTCGACATCACCACAGATTGCTTCAATGTGACTGCAGCCATTTCGCAGGGTGTTTTCCTGAGTGTTTTCCACCGACCAATCTTCGATGTCGACGGCAACGATCTCTCTCGCACCTTGTTTTTCGGCGATAATTGCTAAAACGCCTGTACCCGTCCCCATGTCGAGGACTTTATTGGGTTGTGTGGGCAAATTCAACAGTGCTTTGGACATCATCCACGTCGTTTGGTGATGGCCAGTACCAAATGACATCTTTGGTTCAATCCAGACCAATAGGCCTTTGGCTTGTGATTCATCATGAAAAGGGGCCAAAATCGTCAATTGTTCATCAACAAACACAGGATGGAAATCAGATTCCCAAAGAGCATTCCAGTTTTGTTGAGGTATAATTGTCACCGCAACATCTGCTGTAAATTCCTTGTCAAGTAAATCAATGCTGCTTCCTTTGAACGGATGCTCAACATCCACATCCACAACTTTTGCGTAAGCGATGATCCCCTCTTCAGTTTCCACAAAACTTTCGTAGCCAAGTTCAGCCAGTTCTGTCATAAGTATTTCTGCCCATGGGTCACGGGGAGATATGTTCAAGGTAAGTTCGAGATAGTCCATTTAAAACGAGCGTGCGATTTTCAAAAATGATGCCGCATCTAATGACGCGCCACCGATTAAACCTCCGTCCACATCTGGACAGGCAAATAATTCAGAAGCATTTGAAGCGTTACAACTGCCTCCATATAAAATTGATGTTCCTGCCCCCACGTGCTCACCAAAGTGATTTATCAGCCATTGGCGTATGGAAGCATGCATTTCTTGAGCCTGATCAATCGAAGCCGTTCGTCCAGTACCTATGGCCCAAACAGGTTCATAAGCAACAATACAGCGCTCCAATTCAGACACAGTCAAATGACCGATGGTTTCAGCCAATTGATTCGTGACATAAGCAACATGACCATCTATATCTCTTATTTCCAAAGGTTCACCACAGCAAACAAGCGGAAAAATGTCATGAGCCAAAGCTGCATTAATTTTCTTTTTAAGAAAATCATTCGATTCGTTAAAGATCATTCGACGCTCGCTGTGTCCAACCAAGGCATACTTAACACCACATGAACTGACTTGAGACACGGATATCTCCCCAGTAAAAGCACCTGACTCTTCGGGATGAAAATTCTGAACTCCAACAGGAATCTTCCCATGTTGACCCATCAAATCCCTCACATACACGACGGACGGAAATACAAGCAATTCACATGCATCTGAACAATGGTCCGAATCAATTTTCCGATACAATTCGAGGGCTTCTTCTGGTAAGAGGTTCATTTTCCAGTTCCCTGCCACTATTTTTTTTCTCATTCTTACTTGATAGAATTCTTGATGAACCAATGCACATCAGGTGTTGAGCGGTGCGGATATTTACTCGTCACGATGCCATGGCGAACAACCAAAAGACATGGATTTGAGCGCGATATGGCTTTCAATTCCGTTTCATCGTTTAAGAAAATTGGGATATACATGCCATACGCTTTACGGAATTGTTTTATTTCATTTGGCGCAGCATTGGTGATCATGATAAACGGAACATGTCTTCTCTTGCAGGCCTTAGCTATCGCTTTGTACGAGGAAATTTCTTTCCAATTGGCGTCAGACATGCGTTTCACTGACAACAGCACAACTTGATCGACATGCGCAATGTACATGCGCAAACTAATTTCTGAAACTGGCTCCTCACCTTCTTTCACTTTTCGAGACAGTTGTTTCTGAACTTCATCTAATTTCCTGTCTGAAGGGCTTAGGTCTGAAATGGCCAAAAATGGATCAAATTGTTCGGTGATTGTCGCCAAGCGCGCTGCAATAATTTCTCGCTGAGATCCTTCGATAAATTTAAACTGCTTGACATCCCACAAATTTTCATTCGCCATGTATTCCTTTTGAGAATACACTTCCTTCTTACCCGTTTTTAAATTTCTTAGCACAAAGGTGCTTTCGTATTTCCCTTCTACACCGTCGTTCATTTGCTTCCACAAATTTTTGCCCACAGCATAAGGACGATAGTCTTTAATTGGCTCGTACAAGAGCACATACGTGATGAGGGAAAACAGAAGAATTGAACAGATAAAAATGCTACCAAAATAATTCCCGAGCAAGACCCCGCCGCTTCGTTTCATCCAGAGTGCGGCAAGCAGGAGGATGAATCCGAAAATCACAATAAAATACCACGAAAATACCCAAGAGAAAAGCGCCATCAATGCAACTGAAAACGCTACAAAGACCAGGTTTTGTCTACTTGTATTTGGCACGGTGATCCATTGTGCGAGAAAAATCCAAAACAGCAAGTACATAAGCACGATGTCCTTCCACAGAGATTCACTGGGTGTCAATGACCGCCCCATGGACCCTTTCATGGCATCGCCAAAACACCCGCAATCGGAAACACATTGAGGAGTCATCATTTCATCTACGACCAAGGATGAACTCGTTTTTGAAACGATGTGAATGGACTTGTTGGATTTTAATTCACTCAATTTCAACTGGGCGCTACCATCAGAAAAGGCATACGTATTTCTGTCCTTAAACTTTTTCTCTGGATTGCATGTTGACGTGTGCCAGGTAAGGAAAGTAAAAAATGACATCATGAGAACAGAAATCCAAGTCACCAATTTTATTTTTCCGCCAATGATCAGCAGAACACCCAACACGATTTCAATGACACAGATCATTACCGAGAGTGTCAAGGCCCATGAAATCAAAAATTCCAATGAAAATCCGGGCATGCCAAATAATTCTTTGATTCGGTAAGCCAAAGCTCCATCTTCAAAATACTCTTCCAGCTTGTAAGAAAATCCGATAGGGTCATTCGCTTTTACCAGTCCAGAAACAATGAAAACACTCCCAACGAGGACACGAGCGACATTCGACATCATCAATCTTCCACTGAAAACAAATAATCCTGATGCGGCAACAGCCATTGTCGTGTACCCAATAAAACTAAACAACAAGTAGTAGGATTCAAACTGCTTTTGCCCTCCAAGAACGACAAAAGTTAATCCGACGATGTTCAACACTACAAAAATGGCATTGAACACAAATGAACGTCCACCTACTGTCTCTCGTTGTTTCATGATTGTTTAGATTTTTGTTCTGACAAAAGAATCAAGGAAAACACAGCGTAATTGAGCATGTCAAAATAATTGGCATCAATACCTTCACTCATGATGGTTGACCCATCGTTGTCCTCAATCTGTTTCACCCTTAATATTTTCATGAGGATCAAATCCGTCAATGAGGTCACGCGCATGTCGCGCCACGCTTCACCGTAATCGTGATTTTTTTTCTCCATCAACTCGAAAGCTTCGATGGCATAACGATCGTACAATTCCACCGCCTTCATTTCAGGCAATTCCATTTCAATCAGCGTAGATTCCTTCAACTGAATTAGCGCCATGATGCAATAGTTGATGATTGCAGCAAATTCGCCATCAATGGACTCACCCACTTTATTCTCTCCTGTTTCCTGAATCGTTCGTATGCGCTGAGCTTTGATGAAAATTTGATCGGTCAATGACGATGGTCTGAGGATCCTCCAGGCAGTTCCGTAATCTCTTGTTTTTTTGCAGAAAACATCTCTACACCCCTCAATAATTTTTTGATATGCTATCTTTGTTTCAATCATATTTTGCTCCATGTCACTTTTAAGGGTTGAAGATACACATTTTCCGAAAAACAGCCACTTCAAGATTGGGGATCAACTCCTCGATTTGAAGCACCCTAGAATCATGGGTATACTCAACGTTTCGACCGATTCATTTTATGCCCCTAGCCGCAAAATGGAACAAAAATTCCTCCTAGAAACGGCCGAAAAAATGATCGCAGATGGCGCCGATATTTTAGACATTGGTGGCTATTCTACCCGTCCCGGTGCCGCACATATCGAATCGACAATTGAACTTGATCGTGTAAAGAATACGGTCGACAGCATACGTAAAGAATTCCCGAAGGTGATTGTTTCAGTGGACACTTTTCGTGGATGTGTTGCAGAAGCTGCTATTGAGCACGGGGCAAACATAATCAATGACATCAGCGGCTTGCGTTTTGATCCGGAATTAAAAAAAGTAGTTGCTCATTACCGTATCCCTTATATTCTCATGCATTCTCGGGGAACAGTTGACACCATGCACGCGCCATATGTTTATGACCACATTGTGCGAGATGTTGTCTCAGCCTTGGCAACGTCCATTCAAGATTTGCGCGACTTGGGTGTACATGACATTCTGATTGACCCAGGATTTGGATTTAGTAAAACAGTCGACCAAAACTATGAATTGTTGCAAGGATTGGCTGATTTACATCTTCTCGAATGCCCTATTCTAGTTGGATTTTCGAGAAAATCAATGATTTGGAAAAAGCTTGGAATCACCCCTGAAGAGGCATTGAATGGAACAAGTGTACTGAATACCTATGCACTCATGAATCGCTGTTCGATTTTCCGTGTACATGACGTAAAAGAAATGAAGGAGATTATTGACCTTTTGAGTTGATTGGTATATTGAGTATGGCCTAAATCCGTTCTCCTTGAATAAAAGATATCAAGATTTTAAGATGTTAAGATGTCAGGACTAGATTGTTCTTCGATTGGCTGGAATTTTCGCTTTAGTTTGACGAAAGACAAAGGACTCGATCCATGTTCTATGCTCCATCAGCCAAAGGTGGTATATGTTCTGAAAAAGACGTCAAGAATCTAAGATGTCAGGACTAGATTGTTCTTCGATTGGCTGGAATTTTCGCTTTAGTTTGACGAAAGACAAAGGACTCGATCCATGTTCTATGCTCCATCAGCCAAAGGTGGTA
>CALPWQ020000084.1 GCA_943327315.2 Chitinophaga pinensis | reverse complement strand
TTCGCTTTTGATATTCCGCCCCAGCGGCTTTTCCGCAGCGGAGAGCGGAGGTGAGCGAACAAAACCTGAACATAATTCAAAATGACCAATAAGTACACTGTGCAATTTAGATAAAACATGAAGATGGATTTAGTCGGACAACAATGATTCGTAATTATTTCTGAAGGCATCAAATTCCAAATTGCGAAGCATCAAATTCTAAATTGACGAAGTCATCAAATTCCCGAAGGGATCAAATCTTAAATTGACGATGTCATCAAATTCCAAATTGCGCAGCATCCAATTGCCAAAGGCACCAAATTCCCGAAGGGATCAAATTTGCGCAGCAATCAAATTCGTAATTCTAATTTCTTCCTGCTATCTTCGCATAAAAAAAAGCAGATGCGTGTATATCTGGACAATGCTGCCACGACACCTTTGGCACCCGAAGTATTTGAAGTCATGGTTCCAATCCTCAAGGATCAATTTGGAAATCCTTCTTCGACTCACTTTTATGGCCGACAGACCAAGGCAATTATTGAAACTTCCCGCAGAACGATTGCAGGATTGTTGCATTGCCAGCCCTCTGAAATTGTCTTTACATCAGGGGGAACTGAAGCGGATAACATGGCAATCAACACCGCAATACTTGATCTCGGGGTTGAACGCATCATCACATCAACGATTGAACACCACGCGGTAGGACATACTGTAGAGGTACATAAAAAACATAAAGCGGTAAGCATTGATTATGTGCGCATCGATGCGAAAGGACATGTCGACCTGGGGCATTTGGAAGAGTTGTTAGCCGACGGTAAAAAAACATTGGTCTCGCTCATGCATGCCAACAATGAAATCGCTACCCTCCTGCCTTTGCAAAAAGTGAGTGCACTATGTCGTAAATACGCTGCCTATTTTCATTCAGATACCGTTCAAACGATGGGACACATTCCATTGGACTTGAGTCAGCTCGATATAGACTTCGTTGTTTGCGCCGCACATAAATTACACGGACCAAAAGGATCAGGATTTTTATACATCAACAAACGCGTTCGAGCGGAGGCCTTTATTCATGGTGGATCCCAAGAACGAGGATTGCGCGGTGGCACTGAAAATGTAGCTGGAATTGCAGGATTGGCGAAGGCCATGCAGATGGCTTGTGAAGGTCTTGAAGAACACCGAACGCACATTCTAGGCTTAAAAAACTACCTCATCGATCGACTCACAGCGCATTTCCCTGAAGTATATTTCCACGGTGAGACAGATCCTGAGCGCTCTCTCTATACCGTGTTGAATGTGTGTTTGCCCAAAACAGAAAAGGCATCGATGCTCTTGTTTACGCTGGATCTAAAGGGTGTCGCTGTATCGGGCGGAAGTGCTTGTACCTCAGGTGCCACGAAAGGCTCACATGTACTTGAAGGAATTGGGGCAGACACCACGCGGCCAAACGCACGCTTCTCCTTTTCACGCTATACGACCAAGGAAGAGATCGATTTTGCGCTCGAGCAATTGCAATCGGTTTATTCCAAGACGCTCGCCTGAGAACTGACGGAATGCACGGAAATCAGCACATCCTCATCCTAAGTTCTTGGTATCCAAATCGGAAATCTCCATTCTTAGGGAATTTTGTGATGAATCATGCGCGACTTATCGCACAATCCTTTCAAGTGACTTTACTGCACACTGTAGCAGATGAATCCTGCACCGAAATTGAGATTGTCGAAACCCAACATGACCGATTGCGAGAAATTGTCATATATCACCCCAAAGGTTCACATTTCTTTGAACGCCGCAAGGCCATTGACCGCGCATTTGATGCGGGACTCAATATGATTTCTGGTGTAGACCTCATCCATGCGCATGTGCTGCTCCCGAAAGGCTATCTGTTTGTCAAAGCAAAAAAACTATTCAATTGCCCCTTAATTGTCACCGAACACAGTTCCATCTTTGCCCGACAACGCCAAAAATCGTGGTCGCTGAAAGACCATTACATCGCAAGAACCACACGTAAGCACATCGATTATCTCGTGGCGGTATCTGAATTTCAACAGAAAGATCTTTCACGCTATTTTAAAGAAACGCCAACAACGGTAATTCCAAATCCAGTTGATGTGCAGCTATTTACACCTGCAACATCATCCTACAACGAAAAATTCCGCTTTCTCCATATTTCAACACTCGATACAACAGTAAAAAATCCATATGGGATTGTCGACGCGGTAGCCTTGTTGCATGAAAAAGGATACCGCACCTTTGAGTTGGTCATTGTCAGTGATGAATCTGTTGATGCCTTGAAAACATATATTGAATCAAAAGGTTTATCCAAGCACATTCGGTTTTTCGGACCGTGTCAGCCTGAGGAATTGCCGCCTTTTTACCGCGCTTCTGATGCGTTCATTTTGAATTCGGATTACGAATCATTTTCCATTGTGGTAGCGGAAGCATGGGCCTGTGGAATCCCTGTTATTTCGACTTCAGTGGGTATCGCGGCTAACCTTCCTTCGCACTTAGGCATTCAAGTCGAAGCACGCAACCCCTTGAGTTTAGCAATTGGCATGGAACGTATTTTTAATGGTACGACATTCGACAGAAAAGTCATTCGGGATCACGCCCTTTTATTCTCTAACGAGGCAGTGCTCGATGCTGTAAAAAAACTCTACGCGCATGTCCTTAAATAAAATTCATGTTCATGCTGCGCTCACCAATGCCTTGAATGAAAAGTACAAGGAAATGCGTGCTTCCTTGGCCGAAACAGATGATTCCTTGAGCGCCGATGCTAAAAGCACTGCAGGCGACAAGCATGAAACAGGTCGCGCCATGGCACAGCTGGAACGCGAAAAGATTGGGGGATTTATTCAGCAACACGAGCAACTCATGGCCCTAGCGCAGCGTTTGGACTCTACATTGGTGACGCCAACGATTCGATTGGGAAGTTTAGTGAAAACCTCGAACGGCTGGTACTACATTTCAGTAGGATTCGGAAGAATATTAGCAGATGATACAGCCATATTTTGCATATCTCCTGCCGCACCGCTTGTTGCTGCATTATTCGGAATGAAAGCAGGTAATCAACTTCTTTGGCAAGGAAAACCCATTTCCATAGAAACGGTAGACTAAATACGTTTAACGAATCAAATGGATGAACCCGTGACCATCAAACGGTTCATCCTGCGCACCTTTTGCTGTGAACGTATAGAAATACACCCCTGGCAGTGCATCCACGCCATTTTTCGCTTTTCCATCCCACTTGAACAAAGGATCTGTACTCTGGTAAACCACATTCCCCCATCGATTCAAGATCGTAATATCCATCGTGGTAATGTTCTCCATTGCAAATGTATACACATCATTGGCTCCATCACCGTTCGGAGTAAATACATTCGCAGTTTCAAGAGATACAGGCACTGTTGGTGGAATCACTGGCGGATCGTTTACTATGATTGTCACATAAGCCGTATCCGTGCAGCTTCCTGTGATTGCAACAAGCATGACGACATAGGTACCCGTTGTATCAAAGGTCATGTTCTGGCCAGACAAATCTGTTGTGGTTGTGCTTGATCCATTTCCGAAATTCCAATCGTAAGTAGATCCAAATTGGCTACTGTTGGTGAAACTCACTGGCAAGGGATAAATTCCTGTCAATGGTGTTGCACTTACTGCAGCAATTGGCGGATTGTTAATGGTTACCTCCATCGAATCGTAGCGGTAACAGCCATTGGATTCGATCGACAAATAGTACCATCCAGGAGAAAGATTATCCCACACCGACGCATTGATAAAACTACTGCTGTTTGTATCTGGACCAGTCCACGTGTAAGATGCAGGATCAGAGAACGTTCCTGAGGTGATGGCCGAAACATACCCATTCGTCTGGCCACAATCAGACGGTCCCATGATGATTTGAGAGATATTCCAATCCATCGCTGTAATGCTCACGTTCACTGCATCCGTTGACGTGCATCCGTTGAGGGATGTACCCGTTACGGTGTAGGTTCCGGCAGTAGTCGGAGAAAACGAAGCCACCTGCTGACCGCTGTTCCAAGAGTACGCACTAATATCCACATTGGCAGTCGCCATAAGCGTATCTGTTTCATTGGCACAGAACAAAAGGTCAGGACCTGCATTCACTTGCACCGTATCGTAAAGGACATTGATGGTATCTGTCACCAAGCAAATCGGTGCAAAGTAAATGTCATCGATGGCGAAATCATTTCCAGAAGTTAAAGTGCTTTGGTTCACAATCGATAGAATCGCTTGGGCGCTAGCCCCTGAGTTCCATACTCCAGCATTTTCTGTCCACACGCACGCTGTGGATGACGTCGGAATAATTCCAGAAATCGGCGCTCCATTGATGAAAAGTTGAAGACTTGCCACCGCAGTTGTGTTCAGTACATTCATTTCCCAAAAAGAGAACACATAATCTGTATTGGCGGTAACGTTTACTGTTTGCGTCCAAACGGTTGTATTGGCCGCTGACGCACCATTCGCAATCAGCATATTTCCTGTTCCCGTTGTGTGGTCACCACAAAAACTAAAGTTGTTGTGCACCAACGAAGGTGAAGTAGAAATGGCATATTGTCCTTCCGTAGACAACAAACCATACGTACCTCCTGTTCCTGGCCCATACGCCGTAGTAAAGTTATTGGCGGTAGCCGTTGTCCCCCCCTGAAAATCTCCATGAAGAATGATGGTGCTGCCAATCAATCCTGCATTTACGGAGTATGTTCCATCTGCTGTGACAGTGATATTGGCGCCCGTTGTACCTGTCGACCATTGGTAAAAGTTGAATCCTGAAGGAGCATTCAAGGCCAATGTTTGACCTTGACAAAGAATCGTGTCAGGACCGAAATTGATGACCGGTTCCGATCCATTGCATTGAGCATTCACCGTAAATTGAATTGCAATAAAAAATGTGAATGCTAAACTATATCTCATGATCATTAAATTCTGTGTTTTAGACGCAGCAAATGTAAAAATGGTTGTATTCACATTTACATTAAGTCAAAAAGGTTATGCACACCAATCTCACGTGCAGAAGTAAATCCTTCTGCGTATTTCACCCCGATTATTCTGCCACCCTGTATCATGCGTGACTTAATAAAATCAAAAAAATCTTCCCCTGAAATTGGTGTTGTTGGTTCAATCGAATTTGGGTCGTAGAATTGTGTTTTAAAGGCTTTTATTGCTTCCAACTTTCTGTCCAAATAGGCACTTGTATCGACGAGAAAATCTGGATTTATATTATGATCTTGGATGTAATGATAAACGGCTTTTGGACGATGTGCGAATTGAGATTCACCGGAATAGCTGGTTTCGATTTTTCTTAAACCTGCCAAAAAGCATGAATCAGCGACCAATTTCGCCGCTCGACCATGGTCAGGGTGACGGTCTTCGATGGCATTTGCCAATACAATTTCCGGCTGAAAACGACGGATTTGTTGGATAATCAATCGTTTGTTTTCTTCCGAAAAATCAAAGAAGCCATCTTTTAACTTTAAATTCACCCGAACATGAATACCCATTATTTTAGAAGAAAGTTCAGCTTCAGCATAACGCGTTTCGATATTCCCACGGGTTCCGAGTTCGCCTTGCGTGAGATCAATAATCCCTACCTTTTTACCCATATCAATGTGCTTCATTAGCGTTGCTGAGCAAGAAAGCTCAATATCATCAGGATGCGCTGCAAAAGCAAGGATATCTAATTTCATAACAGAAATGTTTTAATTTTCGTCTTCCGAGTTTGATTTCACATACTGACGATTTCGTAAAGAAGCCAACACAGTAAAAAGGACAAATCCAATAACCGTGATGATAATCCATGAAGGAATTGTTCCGAGCCCTTCTCCTTGTGCATACGAATGAAGTCCTACCAAGTAGAAGTTCACCCCAAAGAAAGTGAATAGAATAGCAGAATAGCCCCAAAGACTCACGACATTGAATGTGAATTTACTTTTCAACGCTGGAATGTAGCGCAAATGAAGGATAACGGCATACACAAGGACAGATACTAGTGCCCATGTTTCCTTAGGGTCCCACCCCCAATAACGTCCCCATGACTCATTGGCCCAAACACCACCGAGGAAAGTTCCAATGGTCAACATGAACAAGCCAATCGTCATCGTCATTTCTGAAACGTAGGTCAATTCATTGATATTTATGGTAACAATCTGCGCATTTCTTTGGGAGCGGAATGTGTACAAAGTCAAATTCAGCAATCCAAGAATTGCCGCTAAGCCAAGGAAGCCATAACTTGAGGTGATGATTGCTACGTGAATCATCAACCAATACGATTTAAGTACAGGTTGTAATGGGGTAATATCAGGGTCAAGCAAATTCATTTCTGTCACAAAGATCATCATCGAAGCCAGTATCGCTGTACCCGCCAAAATAACGGCATTCTTGCGGGAGAAAATAAAGCCGGCGATCATTGTAGCCCATGCAATGAAAATCACCGCCTCATATCCATTGCTCCAAGGGGCATGACCGGAGACGTACCAACGTGCCCCCAAGCCTTGAGCATGATAGACAAAAACAACGATCAACACAAATGTGATGGTTTTTCGGATTCGTCGGAAAAGTTTCGATTCACCAAATCCTGATTTAGCAAATATGCGAATGAAATAGAGCAGCAATAAAAATAGGCCGAGCAGCAAATACAACTGATACGTGTGCTTAAAGACATTCATCTTGTTGTACCAAATTTCAATCTCCACCTTCTTTTCGGAAGGAACGACTTTACTACCGACCTCGCGTTGAAAAGCAATGAGTTCGGTCAGCAAGTCATCCACTTCACCATAGCGGTTCGAACTCGCTGCACTATCCAATCCTGAAATGTAGCGAAGTGCCAATGTTGATGAGACAGAATCAACTTGCATCAACTCCATGCTCAATGGCACATACCAGGTTTGTTTGACATCACTTTTGACCGGAATGATCTTCATGTATTGCCAGTTGAATATCGACTGAACAACTTGGAATTTCTCCACGAGCTTGATGAGCTTTTTGTCGTATTCATTGCGTTTCGACTCCAACTTTTGATGGGCAATGTTGTAATCTCCCATTTTTTTGAATTCGCCCGATTTCGGATCCGCCAAATCTGTGTACGACGCAAACTCGCCTGAAATCTTCATGGATTCACGAAGATTAGATGGCACTTGAATGATTTTAACATCCATCCAATGTTGCGGATACATGTGCATGCTCATGATTGTTTGCACCGCATTCCACTCCTCGAAGGTATTCCCTCGGTGAATCTTGCGCAGCAATTGATCACACATGGTGTGCATAGGTATAATTCGCCCTTGAAAATCTTGAACCAACAAATAGGCGAGCGCTTCCGAATGCTCTTCAGAAATCACTCGATACACAGCTTTCACAGGAACTTCCGCCGCATGATCGTGTCCTTTGTGTGATTGAGCCATGACGTTTCCGCCGAAACTTGTAAATAATGTGATCAATAAGATAGTGGACAGTTTCTCTCGTTTTTCTCTCAATCTACTCAGTTTATCATTCAAATCTCTGAAGCGTCCCTCGGGAGCAAACAAGGACAGCATCATGCCAATGGCCATCAGTAAATAGCCTAAATAGGTAATGTTTGTTCCCCACCAATCGTGATTAACGCTCAAGTGTGTCCCCTTCTCATCGGGATCGTAACCCGACTGAAAAAAGCGATACCCTTGATAGTCCATGACATTGTTCATGAAGATTCGTTGCTCACGTTTGTAGTTGTTTTTTTCATCCAAAATGGTCACTTCACTTTCAAACGATGATGCTGTTTCTGAACCTGGATAGCGATCCAATTTGAAATCACGGCAAGCGATAGAAAATGGCAAATCGATTTTCGTTGAACCATAGGTCATTTCATAGGTCAAACCGTTAAACGCAAAAACTTCAGCATCCGGAATGGTCCCTAAGCCTCCCTTCAATTGCACAATTTTCGACTTCTTCCCGTCCCGAACGCGCACAGTGAGGTAATCTGAACCGACATTTCGTTTACCAGAGGGCAAGAGCATTTTCTTCGCATGATTGACCTTCTCTTTAAACACAAATTGTTGCTGCCCAACTTGATAAAGTGTACTTGTCAGAAATGGAACCAATGAGTCCATCGGAACTTGATTAAACAACGAATCCATCACCTGGCCTGATTGTCTAGCTTTTTGCATTTCTGCCATGGCCAAAAAGCGCATGGGCTCTTGTGACTTGATAAAAATTTGCTTGTTGCGTTCAACAACAGTCACACCAGGCATCGCATCCTTTTTCTCAAAAGAAATGGCCACATCACCCGCCATCACAAATCCACCTTTAAAGAGGTAATTTGAGGTCATTCCATCGGTTACGATTTTCAATGCATAGCCAAGGATGGAGTCATTGACCACCACGGAATCAATCATTTTCTTCTGAAAGTTGACATATTCGATGGAAAGATCACTCGTATGATTCGGAAATTTCAGATCGTCAATCGTAAATGAATTGTTTGTCTGTTCAGACATGTACATCTTCTCTGCATAGGTCAATTGCTGCTTGCCATCATTGATACGTAACCAGATGTATGGATCTGAAGAATAGATGAAATTGGTTTGCTCACCCTCACGAATGATCATCATGCCCTCAAAACTAAAATACCGCGTAACGCCTGCTCCAATGAGAATAACGATGAATGACAGGTGAAATGTGAGCATTGCCACCTTTTCGCGCCGCAGCATTTTATAGCGAAAGATATTGGCGATCAAGTTCATTCCGAGATAAACCAACAACACCTCAAACCAAAGCGCATTGTAAATGATAATTTTTGCCGTTTGAATATCGTATGCAGACTCAATCATTGTTGCGGCGCCAATGGCCACCAAGAACACAATCATTGCGAGCGCCATCATCCGCATTGAAAAAAATGCGCGCGAAAATCTCTCCATTTCTAGTACTGTTGTTTCGCTGCAAAAATAGACAAAAGGAATAGCTTATTGCCTATCCTTCGGTGTAAGAATTGCCTAGGAATTCAAGAAATATAAACCAGAAAAAGATGGCTGGATAAATTCTATCAATTTTTCAAGTGACAGCAGTCATATTTCCTACTGCACAAATGGCCTAATTTTGTGTCATATAGAAACCATTAAATACATAATCGTATGAGCAATTTAATCAAACGGGACAATTTCGTCCCATCTGTCAACTCCCTGTTGGAAGATTTTTTTAGTCGTGAATTTTTCGATTGGAGCGACAAGAATTTCACCCTTGTTGGAAACACCTTACCATCGGTAAATCTAAAAGAGACAGAAAAAGAATACCGCATCGAACTTGCCGCACCTGGATTGAAGAAGGATGACTTCAAAGTGGAGCTGAACAACAATGTACTTTCCATTTCTTCTGAACACCGCGAAGAGTCCATTGAAAAAAGCAAGCGCGAAAACTTTGCAAGAAAAGAGTTCAATTACCAGTCATTCTTGCGTTCATTCAACTTGCCAGAAAGCATTGATAATGACAAGGTGAAGGCACAATACGAAAATGGAATACTACACGTGAATGTCGCCAAAAAAGCACCTAGTGTCTTGAGGTCGGCAAAGCGAATCCCAATCAGCTAATTGATCTGATTCTGGGAAGAAGGGGGTTGTTTCTAGCAATAGAGCAGCCCCTTTTTTGACAAAAGACTGCTGGACAAGTGACAAGAGACAAAGAACTGGTGGATATTAAGACGTCAAGATTTTAAGACTTGGGCTGAGTTGCGCTAGCAGACTCGAAGCCACAAAAGACTCGATCTTTCTTCGATCGTTAAGAATTCAAGTAATTCTTAATCATTGTTGTCCGACTAAAACCACCTTTATGTTTTATCTAAATTGCACAGTGTACTTTTGGTCATTTTGAATTATGTTCAGGTTTTGTTCGCTCACCTCCGCTGCGGAAAAGCCGCTGGGGCGGAATATCAAAAGCGAATTTTAGTGAACCTCTCTTGTATTGACACCTGCGTTATAGCTTAGGAAGCATGTATAAACCACCCCTTGCCCCTCCACTAGGGGATTTTTATTTTTTTTTCTTGCTGAGTGTCAACTCACCAAACATTCATAATTCGTGGCTTCGAGACTGCTTTCGCACCTCAGCCACCAAACTCGCAATTAGTAATTAGTAACTAGTAACCCTTAAAAAAGCAGTCTTATTGCGCGTTCAAGAAAGCAAGCACATTTCTTTCGATGCGTTCTTCGATGTTTTCCGTTGTAGCCGGAACAAATGTCAAACCTGTAATGCGCTCATACAGCTCAACGTAGCGTTCAGTTATCGTTTTCACAAATTCATCTGGCATGAAAGGCATTGTTTGACCCTCCAGGCCTTGGAAGCCATTTTCAATAAGCCATTGGCGGACAAACTCCTTGGACAGCTGCTTTTGTGGTTCGTTTCGGTCTTGACGCTCTTGATAGCCTTCTGCGTAAAAATAGCGTGATGAATCGGGTGTATGGATTTCATCAATCAAAATGACCTCGCCATGGCGCATACCAAATTCATATTTCGTATCAACGAGAATGAGTCCTTGTTTTGCGGCCATCTCAGTCCCACGCTGAAACAAAGCACGGGTGTATTTTTCCATTTGGATATAAATCTCTTTAGGAACAACCCCTCTAGCCAGAATATCTTCGCGTGAAATATCCTCATCATGACCTTCGTCTGCTTTGGTTGCAGGAGTGATGATTGGCTCAGGAAATCTGTCATTTTCTTTCATCCCATTTGGAAGATCTACCCCACAAAGCATCCGTTTTCCGGCGGCGTATTCTCGTGCCGAATGTCCAGCAAGATAACCGCGTATCACCATTTCTACACGGATGGGGTCACAGGCATACCCAACAGCAACACTAGGGTCTGGTGTTGCCACAAGCCAATTCGGAACAATATCGCGCGTTGCCTCAAGAAACATCGTTGCCACTTGATTCAAAACCTGACCTTTACAAGGAATTCCTTTTGGAAGAATGTGATCAAAGGCTGAAATTCGATCCGAAGCCACCATCACGAGAAGTTCATTTTCCAAAGTGTACACATCCCTCACCTTGCCTTTATACACTGCTTTTTGTCCTGGAAAATTAAAATCAGATTTCGTAATTGCGTTCATCATTAATTGTTTTTATCAACTTGTTATTTTGCTTTTGAGGCGAATTCTTTCTCTGCCTTTTCACTTTTTTCTTTTGACTCGGCATGATCAAAGGCATCTACTATGCGCTTCACTAGATTGTGTCGAATAATATCACTTTGTGCCAAGCGCACCACACCTATCCCCTCAACATCTTTCAACACATCTAAGGCATACGACAATCCCGATCGCTGACGATGAGGCAAATCGACCTGAGACATATCCCCAGTAATGACAAATTTAGCTGTCATCCCCATGCGTGTCAAGAACATTTTCATTTGCATCGATGTGGTGTTTTGCGCTTCATCCAAAATAACAAATGCCTTGTCCAAGGTACGTCCACGCATGAATGCCAAAGGGGCAATTTCAATGATTCCAAATTCAATCATATCTGCCAATTTCTCTGGCGGAATCATGTCGCGCAAGGCGTCGTATAAAGGCATCAGGTATGGATCCAGTTTTTCTTTCAAATCACCAGGTAAAAAACCCAAGTTTTCACCTGCCTCAACGGCTGGGCGAGTCAAAACAATGCGTTTTACTTCCTTGGCTTTCAGCGCACGAACAGCCAATGCCACCGCGGTATATGTTTTTCCCGTTCCTGCAGGACCAACAGCAAAGACCATATCGTTGGTATTCACCGCCTGCACCAATTTCTTTTGATTGAGGGTTCGCGCTTTGATCTTTACGCCTTGATTTCCGTGAACGATTGTTTCCGAGCCGTCATCTATCGAAATCATTTTTTGACCCTCGTCCAACATGAGGTTATCAATGTTGTTCTCAGAAACGGTATTGAATTTATGGAAGTGTTGCACAACCAATTCAAACTTACGCTCGAACTCATCCATCATTTCATCATCACCCGCAATGGTAATGAGATTTCCCCGAGCCACCACCTTTAATTTCGGAAAGAAACTCTTCATGTGCTTCAAATTAGCGTTGTTCACCCCGAACAACTCCACGGGATTAATCCCACTAATCTCTATCGTTTTCTCGTGCAAGCTAAATTATTTGTATTGAACTGCTTAATAAATCGGCATTAAAACCGTATTTTTAGCGTCAAATTTAGGAATAAATCACCAACAGGACTGAGAGAAATTTGAAAATGCAGATCATTACCCTGACATCGGATATGGGATTAAAAGACCACTATGTGGCATCCATGAAAGGTACGATACTTGGTTTGGTGCCAGATGCTCGCATTGTCGATGTTTCTCATAACATTCGCCCCTTCAATGTGGCTGAAGCTGCCTATCAGATTTCATGCTGTTACACTGACTTTCCAGCAGGCACAGTTCACGTCATTGGTGTCGATAGTGAGCCAATGATCAATTTTGGCGGTACGGATGGGGCATTTCCATGCATCTTGTTCTTTGCTGGTCAGTATTTTATTTCGAGTGACAACGGGTTCTTTGGCACCTTTTTGAAAGACGAGCAACCCGATGCATTTTACCGCATCGATGATGTGATGTCCAATCCGAATTTGTTTAAATTTCCAACAAAAAGCATTCTGATTCCTTCGGCTTGCAGGCTGTTGAATGGAGAAAACGTCACTGACTTTTGTTCACCACAAGAAAATTACAAACGAGCATTTTTGCAAACGGCAGTTGTCGAACAGAACTTGATTAAAGGAAACGTTTGCCACATAGACAACTTTGGCAATTTAATTACAAACGTCAATAAAGAGCTGTTTCATCGTTTTGGAAAAAACGAGCCCTTTACAATTTATTGGCGCAACAAGGACTACTACATCGACGAAATCTCTTCGGCCTATAATTCAGTGCCAAACGGAGAAAAGGTTGCCATTTTCAATCACAACGAGCTGCTTGAAATAGCCATCAACAGAGGTGCTAATTCAACCAGCGGTGGTGCCGAGCGTCTTTTTGGAATGCGCGTTGGCGATGTTATTCGCATTGAATTCACCCCTCGCGGATCACGAACAACCATCGAATCATTGTTCTAGGTTATGATAACTAGAATTGTCAAATTGCATTTTACCCCAGAACACATTCGTGATTTTCTGAGTTATTTCGACACCATCAATCAGGCCGTGAATACTTTTCCTGGGTGCCAAGGAATGAGACTCATGCAGGACAAAAAGAATCCTTGCATTTTTTTCACCTATAGTATTTGGGTGTCGGAAGAAGCACTTGAAAGCTATCGAACATCAGAAATTTTTCAAGAAATTTGGCCAAAAATAAAATGTTGGTTTGAGCAAAAAGCAGATGCGTGGACCGTAAATACGTACTTTGACGGATTCGAAAATCTTCGTTAAAAAACGTTCATGACAATTAAATAAAAAAAAAGTGCAACTTATTAAAATATAAACATATCTTTACCAAAATTATCAATTCAATAGTATAATGAACAACAAGGGAACAGTTAAGTTCTTTAATGAAACAAAAGGATTTGGTTTCATTATCGACGAAGAATCAAAAAAAGAGTATTTTGTCCACGTCTCAGGCCTTATCGACAAAATTAAGGAAAATGATGAAGTAGAGTTCGAACTCGAAGAAGGACGAAAAGGATTGAATGCCATGAATGTGAAGTTAGCATAACTACAATATATCGCATCAATTTGAAAGAGCCCCGATTTATCGGGGCTTTTTCTATTTAAGGACTTTATGGATATTAAGACTTTAAGACGTCAAGATATTAGGATTTGGGCTGAGGTACGCTAGCAGACTCGAAGCCACAAAAGACTTGATTGTAATTCGTAACTCGCAATTCGTAACTCGCAATTCGTAACTCGCAATTCGTAACTCGCAATTCGTAACTCGCAATTCGTAACTCGCAATTCGCAATTCGCAATTCGCAATTCGCAATTCGCAATTCGCAATTCGTAACTCGTAACTCGTAACTCGTAACTCGTAACTCGTAACTCGTAATTCGTAACTCGTAACTCGTAACTCGCAATTCGTAACTCGCAATTCGTAACTCGCAATTCGTAACTCGCAATTCGTAACTCGCAATTCGTAACTCGTAATTCGTAACTCGTAACTCGTAACTCGTAACTCGTAA
>CALPWQ020000083.1 GCA_943327315.2 Chitinophaga pinensis | reverse complement strand
TACTCCCGTTCCGCGACATTGAAATTTGATCCTCCAACCTTTGGGTGTTTGCTCGGCTTGCTTTTATGGAATCCCAAATTGAACAAGGTGGCAATGATTTCAGGTCGAAACGCCAAGGTAAACCCGTTCTTTTCCCAATGGGCCTGGTATTGTCGAATTAAAAAGGCAGTGTACAGATACGAATAGTAGTGGTCACCACCTTTGATCAAGCGTTGAATGGTTTTTAGTTTGTGCGATTCAATACTTGCATCCACCACATCAGGAAAGGAGTCACTTACATTGATGCAATTTTGGAAATAATCCCCAGCATAAAAATCAGAATTTCTATTGAACACATTGCTTTCAATACGCACGGCAGTATGTTGAAGGATTCCTGTAACGCCGTACCCACGATTCGTAGGCATCATAAGACGGTTGAAGGGTGTAACATACTGCTTGAATTTTTCACGACCTGAATTGAACATCCGCACTTGCTCACCGACCAGACACATCACCAACAATCGGGATTCCACCCCTGTAATGCGAGAAACGGAATCAATCGCTGCTTTATCGCGTGACACAGAAGTGCAGAAGTCTTTCCATGCCTGAGAATGCGCCCATGGATAGAGCGATGTAGATTGTTTGCTGTACGAGTGGTCAATCTTCTTAAATGCCTTCTGCACAGTTTTGTCTTTTTTTAGAAAAACGCGCACTGCATCCAGCATGCGATCGGCGATTTTAACATCATTCGTTTTTAGATACGCAGAAAGAATAATCTCCGCATTTTTCGGATACTTGTTGGAAAGCACACCAATCTTTTGGTAAATCCTTACGCGAAGTGCCTGTTGCTCAGAGGAGTCTAGGTCCTTGTTGTTTTTTGCAGACACCTTGTCAAAATATCGGTTGTTAATGTCCACATCCCCCGCATCATGAGTCCATTTCATCTTTACCGCCAATGCTGTAAACATTAAAAATAGAGCCACCGCAGCCAATAAATGGACGATAACTTTGTACGAAATGATGAATGCTCTTTTCACTGATTGGATATTTTTTTTGCGAATGTAATGGTTTTAGTCTAAAGACTTAGAAGACAATGGACAAAAGACAAATGATTTTGTGTAATGCTTCGGTGGCTGAGGTTCCGAAGGAAGTCTCGAAGTCACCATCACAGGCAAAAGACTTGAAAAAGTTACCAGTTATGGGATTTTTGCTTCGAATTTTAAGGCCATTCACAGTAACTGGAGCATTCGAAGCTATCGACTAACTCGTAATTAGTAACTCGTAATTATTAACTATAAAGAGCGGAGCCATCTATTTCCTCAACTCGTAATTCGTAACCACTGTTGTCCGAAAAAAAATTTCTGCTCTTCTTGAAACCATTGAAATCATTGGTTTTAAGAAGTGGTTTTAAAGTAAGGGGGTGGTTTTTATTTTATGTGATTTAGTCATTTAGTATTTAAACTGTTTGACCCCGATGGGGTCATGGGCTTTTCGGGAGGGCCTATGGTTACAGAGGTTTGACCCCGATGGGGTCAGAAAACCAAGGTTAGATCAATTGGATAAAACATGAAAATGGATATAGTCGGACAACAATGATTCGTAATTCGTTTAAGGGCATTCGCAGTAACTGGGGCATTCGAAGCTATCTATCGACTAACTCGTAACTCGTAACTCGTAATTAAATGGCAATTTTCTCCGCAATTCCATCCCACAAGCCAATGCGTTTTTGCATGGATAAAATAGCTATTTCCGTGACTTCTTCCCATTTTTGGTCATCTTCCCCACAAAGCTCTTCAATCATTTTTAGGGAAATCGGACCGTGGTCATCTCCATCTATTTGGATGTGACGCTCGAGGTACCAAAGAAATTTTGAATAAGAAACATCGCTGGCTTTCTCCGATTCTTTCACGATTTCAATAAACATATCGGGGATTAAATCCTCGCGACCAAAGGTAAAGGCAGAAGCGATGGTATGCAATTTATTTTCTTCCAATACAGAAAAGGTGAACTGCATAAATTCCTTGGTGGTGTCTTGAATGGGCAGTGTTGGAATGCTGCTTTTCCAATTCGGATCATTCACCAAGTGCATGATGATTTCTGTATTTGCCCCAACTTGATTCATGGCGTTGATGTACATCTCAAAATGGCTGTTAGGAACGCCATCCTGGTCCAAATCGCTTTCTTCGCCGAGAACAATTTCGTTGATAAATCGTCGCGTTATCCTATTTGTTGTTGGCTTCCAAGGAATCTCTACACAGGTCAAGCCACGCTGGAGTCCCTTCAATAAGGACATAAAATCCCAAACGGCAAAAACATGTTCCTCCATGAACAGGCGGACGGCATTTGGTAAGCGCAATACACTGTACAGGGGGTGAGTAGTCAATTCCTGACGGTACGGTGCCAGGGCTTTTTCTAGGTTTTCGATGCGTTCTGACATGGAGATACTATCTAATGGTTGCACTCTTCTCTTGCTACTTTTAACAACGGTGAATGCCTTTTGTTCCGAGTCATTTCAAACCAATTCCCAATTCCTTCAACTGTGCTGCATTCAATGGAGAAGGGGCGTCAATCATGGTGTCGCGTCCGCTGTTATTTTTCGGGAAGGCGATATAATCACGTATCGATTCTGACCCACCCATTGTGGCCACCAAGCGATCTAGACCGAAGGCCAATCCACCATGTGGTGGCGCGCCATACTCGAAGGCACTCATCAGGAAGCCAAATTGATCTTGTGCTTCTTCCTTGGTAAACCCGAGCAAGTCAAACATGCGGGATTGCAGGTCGCGGTCGTGAATACGAATAGAACCTCCACCCAACTCAACACCATTCATCGCGAGGTCATACGCATTTGCCCGAACCTTGCCTGGTTCCGTTTGGATGAGGTGCATGTCCTCTGGTTTTGGAGAGGTAAATGGGTGATGCATCGCATGGTAACGGCCGCTCTCTTCGTCCCACTCAAGCAATGGAAAGTCCAAGACCCACAAGGGTTTAAAGACATTGGGATCTCGTAGGCCAAGCTCGTTTCCAAGGTGTAAGCGCAACTCATTCAATTGCTTGCGTGTTTTTTCAAGATCGCCACACAGCAAGAGCATCAAGTCTCCTGCTTTAGCACCTGCTTTTTCAGCCCATGACGCGAGATCTTCTTGGGTATAAAATTTATCTACGGAAGACTTGTACGAGCCATCGGCATTGCATTTCACATAGACCAAACCTTTGGCGCCAATTTGCGGACGCTTCACCCATTCAGTCAGCTCGTCTAGTTGCTTGCGTGTATATTCAGAGCAATTTTCTGCGTTGATGGCTATGACTGCTTCAGCGCTGTCAAATACTACGAATCCTTTTCCGATGGCAAGATCACTTAAGTCAACGAATTCCATTCCGAAGCGAATGTCCGGCTTGTCTGATCCGTAACGTTCCATCGCCTCGGCATACTGCATCCGCGGAAACGCTTCTGTAAAATCTACTCCGCGCACTGTTTTGAAGAGGTGTTTGATCAATCCTTCGAAGGTGTTCAAGATGTCGTCCTGCTCAACGAAAGCCATTTCACAGTCTATTTGTGTAAACTCTGGCTGACGATCCGCGCGTAAGTCTTCATCGCGGAAGCACTTCACAATCTGATAATAGCGGTCAAATCCAGACACCATCAACAGCTGTTTAAACGTTTGTGGTGACTGTGGTAAGGCATAAAATTGACCTTGATTCATGCGGCTTGGTACAACGAAGTCACGCGCACCTTCAGGAGTAGATTTGATTAACACCGGAGTTTCAACGTCAAGAAAACCTTGCTCGTTGAGGTACACGCGCGTTTCCAATGCGACTTTGTTGCGCAGCATCAATTTTTGTTGAACAGGTGTTCTTCGCAGGTCGAGGTAGCGGTATTGCATGCGGATTTCATCACCTCCATCGGTATCGTCTTCGATGGTGAAAGGAGGCAATTTCGCTGCGTTCAAGATGTGTAGTTCTGTGACTCGGATTTCGATTTCCCCCGTAGCGATGTTCTTGTTTTTACTTGAACGCTCAATGACTTCGCCCACGGCTTGTACGACAAATTCACGGCCCAATTTGCGGGCTTTTTCACCCAATTCGGCATCCCCTTCCATAGTGAAAGCAAGTTGCGTAATGCCGTAGCGGTCTCGCAAGTCAACGAAGGTCATTCCGCCAAGGTCTCGCGAGCGCTGCACCCACCCTGAAAGGGTTACTGTTTGACCGATATGAGTTGTGCGTAGTTCCCCGCAGGTGTGTGATCTGTACATTTTTGAAAGTATTTAGAATCGTTGAAACGAAGGCCCAAAGATAAGAACCTTCTGTCAATTGTAGGATAAACGAATGAAA
Source organism: Chitinophaga pinensis (assembly GCA_943327315.2). Lineage (GTDB taxonomy): Bacteria > Bacteroidota > Bacteroidia > Flavobacteriales_D > Crocinitomicaceae > M0103. Next base: position 9,909 of record CALPWQ020000083.1, on the reverse strand, counting down.
TCAGTTTGCAAGGCCTACAAGCCCACGAATATATTCTACGGTTAGTGGCTTCGAAACGAAGTCGCGAATCATCGGATAGGATTTAGCGCGTTCAATATCTTGTTGATTTACAGAAGAAGAGAGCATAATAATTTTGCTGTTTTTCAGAAAATCGAGTTCGGTTTCGGTCAAGCTGTCTAAGAACTCAAAGCCACTAATTTCCGGCATATTTATGTCGAGAAAAATATAGTCTGGTGGAGATTCCTGCAGGTGGATGAGCTCATCTATAAGTGCAATAGCATCATTTCCAGACGGAGCAATTTCTATGTCGCTGTTACTTATTGCCCGTTGAATTGTTGCCGGGTGAATGACCGAAATGATGTCGTCGTCGTCAATGAGCAGGAAACGGATCATGCGTTTGGTGGATTATTCGGTAAAATTAAGGTTAATGCAGTTCCAACACCAAGTTCTGATGTTAATTTTATTTCACCCTTGAGTTTTTTTACAATTTCATGGCACATCGCTAGACCTAGACCTGTGCCATGACTGCTTGAGGATGCGCGATAAAACATTTCAAATACGCGCTGCTGATTTTGTTCTGATATACCTTCCCCATTGTCTATTACTTCAACAATGAATCTTTCTCCTTCATTTTTAATTTTTACATGCACCAAAGCATCATTTGTGTTCCTTTTCCTGTATTTTATCGCGTTTGAAATCAAGTTTTTAAGCAATGTTTCAATGCGGATTTTATCAGAAAAAATGACTGGTGAGCCCTCAGCAAAGACCTTCAGTTCAATGCCTTCTTCAGCAATGAACACCAAATCCTCAAAGAGTTGTTTTGACATGTCAACGAGATTGAATTCATCTTGATGTATTTCAACACGCGAATTTCTGCCATAATTCAAAATTTCGAGGATCGTATTGTCAAGTCGTCCGACACTTTTTCCTATGAGATTGTGATAAAGCTTACTTTCTGTTTCATCGACAGATGTTTCTATCAAGGTCATTAACCCTTTAATTGACAGGAGAGGTGAACGCAAGTCGTGCGAGATGCTGTAAATGAACTGATCTAGTTGGTTATTGATTTTTTCAAGTTCAGAATTCTTTTCGATTAGCGTTGTTTCATATTCTTTTTCTTCAGTCACATCGATGGAAGAACCCACAATACGAATTAGGTTATTCCCCTCATCCCAAATCCCTTGCGATAAACTTTTCACATAGCGAATATCATTCTTAAATCGTTTTCGAATGATGCGGTAATTCTGTTCGACAGCTTTCTGTTTACCCGAAGCAAGAATGCCCATGTTTTCATTCATTTTTGCTACGTCGTCTGAATGAATGGAATCGAACCATTCTTTGTAATGGTCAAAATCTTCGCTGGGTTCAAAGCCATATAGCTCGTGAAGCACAGAGTTCCAAACCGTTTTATTCGTCACACAATCCCATTCCCACATTCCGATGTTTGTTCCATTCGTAATTAACTCGAAACGGGAATTGATTTGAATCAACTCCTTTTTATAATTCTCTTCAGCGGTAATGTCTTTTTGAAGCGCAATGAAATTGATAAGCGTACCTTGTTCATCAAATACCGGCGTAATGGTGAGTTGGTTGTAATAGTGATTCCCCGATTTACTTTTATTCAAGACGGTCAGTTGTACGCTTTCTTTTGCTGCCAAAGCGTTGGTCATTAAATCCTTGTCCTCCTGGCTTGTTAAGTCCGATTGAAGAAATTCCTTTGGTTTTCTGCCGATGACTTCGTTAAGTTTAAATCCAGTTGTTTGCTCAAAGGAGTTGTTGACCCATTCGATTCTTCCTTTTGCATCGGCTATGATGACGCCACTTTTTGTCTTCGTCGCGATGAGTGATAATTTCTTCAATTCAATCTGCGCATCAGCAATCGTGCTCATTTGTTCGCGGTTTTCTTGCGCGATAATGATGTTGGATAGAATGGATTCTACCTGCTGAATAAATAGTGAAAACAAGATTTTTGAGCGGTCATTGATAATAGGATAGAGTGGAGATTTTTCCTTCGATATAGCTGTTGCAATAACGATGCTCACATGCGCATTGATGCGAATAATAGAGGAATACATACAACTCTTTATAATCTCATTTGCTGATTTACCATCAGAATGTACAATCTCAACGCCTTTTTGAATGGCATTTTTTGCCATAAAAGACTCGATTTCCTCAATGGCATCAGATTCATCCTTTTTACGTAAGCCTTCCACGACCATAAAACGTTCAGCAGTGCTTTCATTGATGAAAGATGCATAAGCAATTTGTGACTCACACACATCAATGACTGATTCTGCCACCAAGTGAATAAACTCTTTCTCTGAATTGAGTTTGAGGGCTTCAGCATTAAATTCTAGAAGACGCTTGTGCATCACCAACTCATGGTCGAGCTGATCACGGGTATTGATCAATTCTTGTTCGATGGATGAAAACCGCGTTACCCTCAACTGCAAGTCGAGGTATTTTTGATAAAGTTCTTCTGAATTTAAAGAGTGTGGCATATTCGCTTAGCGATAAATCACATACAGGGCGGTGGTGTAGTTGTGGTAGGTGTTTTTTCCACCCAAGCGCGCAAACTCACCGAAGCCATACATTCCCAACCAAGGTGGACATTCACCATTGCTATAGAACGGATATTGCATGCGACTCACAAGCTCTTCTTTAATAATGCGATTGAACAAGAAACGTCCCCGCGCCAAACAATCGGCGTGGAATACGGCAACGGCATTTTTTCCGTGCATACGCTTCGTGATCTCTTCTACAATTCGGTCCATTTCTGAGAAAATTAGATTCTCATCGCGCGTTGTCAACCACAATTCTGTGCCTTCAGCAATGGTTGTAGCATAGTGCATTCCTTCACCGTCGTGTTTTGTGACAACGCGGAGCAAATGGTCATTTCCATATTCTTTTGCCAGAACGGGCGATAATTTTTCTCCCAATGCCCCAATCGGAATGGTATCGCCACAGTCCGCATCTTTTCCTGCAAGTCCAAGACGGTTCAGATACTCGCTCCAAGCTGGTTTTCCGTTGAATTCTTGAATGATGTTTCCGTCAGATTTTGTCACCACCAGAGGCTCACCAATGGCAACAAATCCGTGTGTGGCTTGGGTTTCCACCTTAAGAGTTGGATCCGAAAATCCAATGACATATGCACCGTGTTCGTAAACCTGTTGATCCACCGCTTGAAAGCTCACATGCCCCTTCATGTTGTCCGAAGAAGTCGCTCCAAAAATGGTTACCTCTTCACCAAACACCTCCTCCAAGGCTTCAATACATTTATCGTTATCGATATCTATGCCTGAGGCAAGGAAATACAGCATGTTGATTCCAGGCTGTTCGGCATGGAGTTTTTTTGCCATCTCCAACGTTTTTGCATAGGAGTTGTGTCCGTAGATTTCATTGCACGATTCCAACGCGAATTCGTTCCCTTTCACCGCCATCAAGGCCATGTCCTTCATGGACTCACTCACACCTTCACGTCCAACAACGCCGCAGCAAGACGCCGCAACAATTCTTGCGTTCGGAGCTAGTTGTGCTGCTTCAGCAACCATTTCATGAAAATCGTGACCAATGGATGCGTGAAAAATCAATAAATCACTGTCGTGAAATTCATTTCCCATGGCCGATTCAAGACATTCTTGAACGCCTCGACGGGTATTGACCATACGGGTGCTGGAAGAGTAAAAGTGTAGCATGTTTTCAATTTTGAGCGAAAAGTACTCAAAAAAACCTTAAAAAAGGCAGTCTTAGTTGCGATTTTAGTCTTTACAATGGGATATTCCCATGTTTTTTCGCGGGAAGGACTTCGGCCTTTTTCTCCAGCATCTTAAAGCCTGCAATCACCTTTTTGCGCGTTTCTTCAGGAAGGATCACATCGTCGATAATTCCTCGTTCAGCAGCACGGTATGGATTGGCAAACATCTCCGCATATTCCGCCTCTTTTTCCAACCATTTTGCCTCGGGATCTGGAGCTGCAGAAATTTCACGTTTGAAAATAATTTCAGCTGCGCCTTTTGCGCCCATCACAGCGATTTCAGCACTTGGCCAGGCGTAGTTTAAATCTGCCCCAATGCTTTTGGAGTTCATGACATCGAAGGCACCACCATACGCTTTTCGAGTAATCACCGTAATTCTCGGTACTGTGGCCTCAGAAAAGGCATAGAGCAATTTGGCACCGTGGGTAATGATTCCGCGCCATTCCTGATCTGTTCCAGGCAAGAATCCAGGCACATCTTCAAAGACCAATAGGGGAATGTTAAATGCATCACAGAAACGCACAAAACGTGCACCTTTGCGAGACGAATCGATATCTAAAACCCCAGCCATGGAGGATGGTTGATTGGCAATGACACCTATAGATCGCCCTTCAATGCGGGCAAATCCTACCACGATGTTCTTCGCAAAATCTTCATGCACCTCTCGGAAACTTGCATCATCAATCACACATTCAATGACTTTGCGAATGTCGTATGGAACATTGGCATTGACGGGCATGATGCCTTTAATGGTTTCAAGTTTTGACGCCGTAAATTCAAATTGAGAGGTATGTGGGGGTAATTCGTTGGCATTTTGCGGGAAGTAAGTCACCAAGTCGCGCACTTTCTTCAAGCATTCGACATCATTGGCTGCGGTGAAGTGGTTGACACCCGATTTCTCTGCGTGTGCTTTTGCACCTCCAAGATCTTCGGAACTGACTTCTTCGTGCGTTACGGTTTTTACAACGTTTGGTCCTGTGACAAACATGTAGGAAGTCTCTTCCACCATGAAAACGAAGTCGGTCAATGCGGGCGAATATACTGCACCACCTGCACAAGGTCCCATGATCACCGAAATCTGCGGGATAACCCCAGACGCACGGGTATTTCTGAAGAAGATGTCGGCATACCCAGCGAGTGAAAGCACTCCTTCTTGAATGCGGGCACCACCTGAATCGTTTAGACCAATCACAGGAGCTCCATTTTTCATCGCTAAATCCATGATGCGGCAAATTTTTTCTGCATGTGCCTCAGCAAGAGATCCACCCAACACGGTGAAGTCTTGTGCAAAGACATAGACTAATCGCCCATGAACGGTACCAAAACCTGTGACAACTCCGTCTCCCGCAAACTTTTGCTTTTCAAGTCCAAATGAGGTAGATCGATGTTCAACGAATTGACCCAACTCATTGAAACTGTCTTCGTCCAAAAGAAGTTCGATGCGCTCGCGTGCGGAAAGTTTTCCTTGTTGGTGTTGTTTGTCGATGCGCGCCTGACCTCCTCCAGTCATCGAATCTTTTCTGCGTTGAATGAGCTCCTCGTTCTTATTCATTGTAATCCATCTTGGGTGTTCGAACAAAGATAATGCTTCTGTTGGATGTGCAAATAGATTACAACGCGATCATTAAACAATGAAATTCTTTTTAGATAAAGTTCAATTTATAAGGATACTATGTACATTTGCAAAAAAAAACAATTATGAAAAAGGTATTCGGAATTTTAATGATCGTTGCTGCAACAATGACAATTAGCTCATGTGCGAAATACGATGAAGGATCAAACTTTACGCTGCTTACTGCAAAGTCACGTTTAGTGAATGTTTGGACTATTAGCGCTTGGGTAGCTAATGGAAATGACATTTTATCGGTCAATACGGTTGAGTCAATTGATGTAAAAAAAGACAACACTGTTGCAATTACAACAAATATTTTTGGAGCAAGCGTTGACAATGGTACTTGGGTATTGAACGATGATAAATCGACAATTACGTTTACTGATTCTTCAGGAAGTCCAACAACGTACACAATTGTGAGATTGACAAAAGATGAAATGAAGCTTTCTAGCACGAACAACGGTGTTACGTACATCATGACATTGGTATCGAAATAAGTAGATTACACCATTTTTTAAGGTACCTCGGGCGAAAGTTCGGGGTATTTTTTTTGTTAAGAATTAAGAATTACGAATTTGGTGGCTGAGATGCGATAGCATACTCGAAGCCACGAGTTACGAATTACTTCAATGAATCTAAACAATTCGAAGATTGAATAAGTCCTTAATTCCGCATTAGCGGAATAGTCTTTTGTCTAATTAGAAGTCACGAATTTTTGTCGTCTTAACATCTTTAAGTCTAGAAGCGTTACAGCGCGCTACTACTTCCTTGCATTGTGAGATAGCTCAAAATTCCCAATCTTAATGTAAAATCCTCGGTTGTCAGCGACTTCTTTGCGCGTAGTGCCAAAATCAACTTCTTTGTTCAATACATTGGTAAGTACATTCGTGACGGGGAAAATGGGATTGATGTATTCTGGTGAATTCTCCATTGTCGTCATAGGTAAATTAGCTAATGCATGTGTGTTTTCGGCTATTGGCGGAGTGATGATCGGTGTTTCCATCGCTATTTCCAGCACTTCGACGGGCGTTTCTTCAGGTTGAATTTCTGGATGGATCCTTAAATCAGGTACTAATTCAGTTTCATGCTGTGATTGTTGAGGACCAAATGGATTATCGAGATCTATTGGTGATGTATTCCACGAAAATGGCTGTCGCTCATCTGAAGTCTTTCCGCCGGAACCTTGCTTTTCAGTTTTAGGTTCAATTTTCTTTTGCGCTGTAACTGGAGCATTATCTTGAGTACTTGAAGGGCTAATAAATCGGTATGCCAAGAAAAGTAGAACGATTGCCGCTGCCGCACCGGAAAGATAAAGCAAAGGAACAATTCGACTCGACTTGCGCTTCAAATCACCTTTATTCGAATAAATTTCTTGAGTAGGGGATTCAAGTCGAATGCGTCCATAGGTATGAAATAGCTGTTGAAGCCGTGCATTCGTTTGAATAAATTCTAACAATTCTTCTGACCTTTTCTCACTAAGAAGTCCTTCATGATGTGCGATGATCAACTCCTCAATATTTTGAGCTAAGATCGCATCAGTCAAGAAATCAACTTGTTTCAATCCTTGCTTGAAGTCATGCTGAAGGGGTAGGGTATGCGCTATGGATAATGAATTCAGCCCATCGAAATCAACTTCCAATTCAGGGTATAGCAAAAGGAACGCCTGAAGCTGAGCACTTTCTTCTACGCCCAAATTTCCCTCGAGATAATCCAGGTAAAATGCTTCGTAATTGTCGCTATTTATTTCTCGTCTTTCCATTAAACAACCAAATCTATTCGTCGAATATAAGCCTGCAATGCTTTTCGTGCGCGAAAAATATAAACCTTCACTTGTGCTTCATTTAGCCCCGCTATTTCTGCTATTTCCCCATAATTGTACCCTTCATAATCCCTCAGAAGTACCACTGTCTTTTGAATGACAGGCAATGTTTCTAATGCTTGATGCAAAATTTCTTGTAAGTCCACCGCAGGTGAAGATGATGTACTAGCGACTTCTACAATTGGTCCATCGGCAAAGCCACGTTTTTCTGTTTTAAACCAATCAACAATGGCATGATACGCTGTCGTGAACAGATATGACTTCGCTTTTTCGAAGGAAACATCTTCATGTTTGATCCAAACTCGGGTATAGGTTTCTTGTACAATGTCTTTTGCGCTCATCTCATTTTTCAGGTGACGGAGTGCAAAACGGTAGATACCGTCAGCGAATTGATCCACTGCAAGATTGTACTCCTTTGCTGTCATTTTTTTGTTCGAACGGACATTAGACCTCGAGGAGTGTGAAAAGTTACACGAAAGAAATTTTTATTCACGAATGGCCTTGATGCCTGGAAGTTCAATACCTTCTAAGTACTCGAGCATGGCACCTCCACCAGTTGATACATACGACACCTTGTCTGCGAGACCAAACTTATTGATGGCCGCAACGGAATCGCCGCCACCAATCAAAGAGAAAGCGCCATTTGCCGTAGCATCAACGATCGCATTGGCAACATCTGCAGTTCCTTTCTGGAAGTTTTCCATTTCGAAGACCCCCATTGGACCGTTCCACAAGATGAGTTTTGAAGCCAAGATAATCTCACGGCAGTCTGAAGATGTTTGTGTTCCAGTGTCCAATCCCATCCAACCGTCAGGAATTTGATCAATGGCAACTTCTTTACGGTTTGCATTGTTGTCAAAGGCATCAGCAATGATGGTGTCTGTTGGAATGTAAAGATTTACACCTCGATCTTCAGCGATTTTGATGATTTTTCGGGCCATATCCAAGTAATCGTCTTCCACCAATGACGCACCAACTTTACCACCTTTGGCCTTTACAAATGTATAGGCCATTCCGCCACCAACGATGAGGTTGTCTACTTTTTCGATCAAGCGTTCGATGATCGTGATTTTAGAAGATACCTTCGCCCCACCAACAATGGCAGTCAATGGTTTATCGGTGCTGTTCAACACGCGGTCCACACTTTTTATTTCCGCTTCAATCAAGAAACCGAAGAGTTTATCGTTCGGAAAGAATTGCGCAATCACCGTCGTACTGGCATGTGCACGGTGTGCCGTTCCAAAAGCGTCATTTATGTAGACATCGCCGTTTTTAGCAAGTTCCTTTGCAAATTCAACATCACCAGCCGTTTCTTCCGCATGAAAACGTACATTTTCGAGCATCAATACTTGACCTGTTTTCAGCGCTGAACTTGCAGCCAATGCTGTTTCACCAATGCAATCTGTTGCAAATAACACCTCACAACCCAATACCTTTGCCGTGTGATCCACAATGTGGCGCAACGAGAACGTATCCTCAGGTCCATTTTTTGGTCGACCCAGGTGTGACATCAACACCACGCTTCCTCCATTTTTCAGTACATGCAAGATTGTTGGAGCCGCAGCGCGAATGCGCGTATCGTCAGTCACTTCCATCGTTTCTTTATCTAAGGGAACATTAAAATCAACGCGAATCAATGCTCTTTTTCCCGAAAAATCATAGGTGTGAATGTCTGCCATGGTGGAGTATTTTTTGTGCGCGTCAAAGGTATTGATTTTCCCAATACCTCACCAAGGGAGAATCTCTTCTGTTTTATGAATTAAGAATAACGCAATCAATCACGCCAATAAGGATTCCGCGGGTATCCCAAATTCTTTGTGCAATTTTTTAATCATCGCAAGTGAAAGAACGCGTTGACGATTAAGAATTTCTGTGACTCTGCCTCGCGTCCCGAAGTACTTCGTCATGTCGGTGCGTTTCATTCCCATTTGCTCCATTCGGAACTTGATGGCCTCGATGGGATCGGGAGTGTCGATGGCGTAGTGCTGATCCTCGTAGGTGCGGATTAAAAACATCAATAGTTCTGCCTCATCAAACTGATCTGAATCTGGCTTGACATCAAACAGCTGCTCCATTTGAGCCAGCGCTAATGCATATTCCTCTTCTGTTTTTATCAATTTCAATTTCATCTTTTTTGTTCTTTCGTAACTAAATGCGTGTTGCGTCAATCTTGTCGTATTCTGCATGGGTTCCAATAAATCTAACAAACACCCATTGTGCCTCATAGTTGATACGCACCACCAACCTGTATTTATTGCCGCAAATATTGAAGACCACACGATTGTCGCCGATGATGCTTGCATTGCGATAAAAGTCCTTCAGTTCATTGGGATTTTTCCACGTGGCGTGTTTCACCTCATGGTACCATGCCTTCAAAGGCTCGCATGAATCTTCTCTGCCGACTTGCTCCCAATGCGTTTTTAATGTTTTTAGTGCGATGATGTTCTTCACGTGAAATCAAATATAGGATAATTTTTTCATTGTTCCCATATAGGGAACATTTCTTTTTGAAATAAGAAGTTAAAGCATATCTTCCTTTTTTCTAACGCAAAAAAAGGAACAAAAAGTGCGTTTTTCGGTGAAATTAGAATCTCCTCCCCCTTAATCCCCCTCACCGAGGGGGAAATAGACACCCACTTCTCTTGGAGAATAATACACTTAGTAACGATTTTAGGTCGAGGTACGATTTGTTTCGCTGTCGGTGAGGGGGCAAGGCACTCGGT
>CALPWQ020000082.1 GCA_943327315.2 Chitinophaga pinensis | reverse complement strand
AATTGACCTTTGGCGATATGATTGATCCGCGACGTGGTTTTATTTATTCAACTGGGGATGTTCCAAGAGGTGGTTCAAGAGGATTTTTTGATGCTTCATCAGGTTTTGTGTTTTTCAATAAGAATTTTTTTGCTGGAGCGGCATTTCATCATATGGTTCCGATGAACGAATCAATGATTGTTGGAGAATCTATATTGCCAATGCGCACAACAGTTCACATGGGAGCGGAAATTAAAATCGGTGGAAACTCTAAGTACTCGAGTAAAACATCCATTATGCCGAACATCATTTACCAATACCAAAATGGTTTTCAAGAATTAAATATTGGAACCTACTTTAAATACAGCGCATTCACCATGGGGGTATGGTACCGCAATCGTGATGCATTCATCATTACGGCTGGTATCAACACTGGCCGATTTAAATTGGGCTACAGTTACGATTTGACAGTCTCAAAACTGAATAATGTCGTATCAGGCGGTTCACACGAAATTTCACTCGGGATCAACTTAGTCTGCAAACCAAAGGCACAAATCTTCAAATTGGTTTCTTGTCCTTCATTCTAAAGATTCGTCATCAATTTAACGAGTGTTTGCTTATCCATCATTCCTGAATAGTACTTGTCGATGACTTGCATAAAGATGGGGTGTGCATCATTCACTTTCGAAAATAATGTCATGGATGATTTTATTTTCAACTTGTCAGTATGTCCAACAACTATTTCGAGATTGGGCACATGCAAAGAAAGCAGGGAAGAAGAAATCTCAATCAATCTCGGACCTAAGACGGCATGTTTCAGATAGGCTTCGGCTTCAGCTAGGTCTTTTATGCCATAATAATTGGAGTTGTAACTTTCGCCAAATCCTTCAAGTTGAGGAAAGATAAACCAGATCCAATGTGATTCTTTTTTTCCGTTTTGAATTTCTCTCAATGCCAGTTCAAAGGTTGTATCTGTCGTGTTGTAATAAGATTCCTCTTGTGCCTCAATAAATCGGTCTAAGTTCATACGGACTTTTTTCTAATTCTTATTTCATGTTCATCAAGGGCGAGAGATACTCCCAGCGCCAATCATTTTGCACATTGACCTCATTCATTTCCGCATTCATGATGCCATAACTACTTGTGTTAAACAACTCTTCCTCTAAGGTCCACCAGCAAAAGCCCAATCGCTTCATCAGAACGTACTCACTTAAATCCTTCAACCAGGGCGCAACATCAGAACCGTCGCTGCTGCATCCAAACTCACCAAGAATTACAGGCGTCGAATGTTCAAATGTCGAATCTGCAACAAAGCCCCAAAGCCGCTCATAATGTTCTCTTCGTTCTTCACTGGTCAAATCAGTGTATTTTACCTGCTTTCTAGGGAACAATAAGTTGGCCTTGCTCCAGCTGAATGAATAATTGTGCACCTCATAAACGAGTTTGTGGGGCAGTTTTAACACAAGAGGCTGCTTATGTACCGGAGTTAAGTGTGGAAATTTCAACTGACTCAAAAACCGAACTTGGGCGTTAATTCCTTCGACAATAATCAATACATTCGGATTGACTTCGTGAATAGCATTTCCCGCTATGGTGGCATATTTGTGCCAGTCGCGCTTGTTTTTTCTTCCCCAGTTTGGATTTTTAGGCAAGGAGATGTGCTGCATCCGCAGAGGACGAACCTCATTTCGCAAATCCATTCCAACAACCCTTGAATTATTGAGATAGCGCTCCGCTATCATTTTCCAATCGGCAATCCACTGTTCTGGAGTTTGAGGATAGTGCGGATTTTTCCCATACCACAAGCCGTTAAAATCGTAGTTGCAACACCAATGGGTCGTGGTTGAATGGTTGTTTAAAATCACAAAAATACCTTGGTCCGTAAGTTTCTGAATGATGGTGTCCAGTACGTCCAATGGCGTGAGGCCTATTAATGTTGTGTTTGGTCCTACCCAGTCGGCTTGAGCCAGAGTCTTGTCGTGTAAAAGTTGATTCGAGAAGGGCAAACGCACAGCATTAAATCCAGCGGTTTTGATGGCTAGGATGATGGAATCCATCTCTTGCATGTGCAAGCCAAAAGGCATCGCGTGGGTGTCTGTTCCTTTGCTGTGGTCGGCACTATAGGGGTACTGACTGCCATTCGCTCCCCACCAATTGACACCTTTAATGATGAAATCATGTCCTTGAGCATCGATAATTCTACCTGATTTTGTCGACAAGGGTGCAACTTGGCACACACCGATAAGTGGAAGGAATAAGAGAAAAAGTAGTCGAAATATGCCCATGTGTTCAAATTGAAAATTAAACTTTATTGCCAGTCAATAGGTGCAAGCGTTTAATAATCTGTGCTATACACTTTTTTTCCTCGAATAAAGACCTGACTAGCAAAGTTTGGTTCGTAGGTCTCGCCCGCCTGAACGGTGCGCTCAAATATCACAAAAGTGGCTTCTTTACCTTTTTCTAAAGAACCTGTACGGTTTTCTTGAAAGGAGGCAAATGCTGCCCAGATGGTCATTCCTTTCATGCACTCTTCCAGGGTAATGGCTTCGTTGGTGTAAAATCCTCCAGCGGGAAAATTGTCTCCATTCTTTCTCTTTACGGCGGCTTGAATGGTTAAGAATGGATCGGTCAATTCAACAGGAAAATCGGTACCAATCGCCAACATACCATATTTCTGAAGCAATGTATTGTAAGCATATGCGCCTGCCATACGCTTTTTCCCTAGTCGCTGCTCGGCCCAACGTTGATCGCTGACCGCATGGGTTGGCTGCACAGATGGAAAAACACCATAATTGGAAAACAACACAAAATCAATAGGGTCAACAACTTGTGCGTGCTCAATTCTCCAACGATGATCGGGTTTCACCTCGAAAATGGATTTGTAGATATCCAATAATATGCGGTTTGTTGAATCGCCAATGGCATGTGTATTCATTTGATAGTCATTGGCCTCGCAGAAAGTGGCAATGCGCTTCATCTCCGAAATAGGCGTTGTAAGTAAGCCCAAGTGATTGTGTTGATCGCTGTAGGGCTGTTTCAAAAATGCACCACGTGAACCCAATGCGCCATCGCCCATCACTTTGAAACTGCGAATGATGAGGTTTTTGTGGCGGTATTTCCCCTGCTTTCGCACGAAGTCCATATTTGCATTGCTGGGTAAAAGCATCGCATAGACTTCAAGTTGAAGTTTTTTGGCGTCGATCAGCTCTTCGAACAGTGAAATGTCTGCGAACTCAATACCTGCTTCGTGCACACCAATTATGCCGTATTGAAACAATTCTTGTTGAATTTCGAGAATCGCTGATTTGATTTCTTTACGCGAAAAAGGGGGGATAAGACGGTTCATCGGCTCCATGGCATTGTCAACCAATAAACCTGTACATTTTCCATCTTTCACATGGATGATTCCACCGCTAATGCTTGATTCAGGACCGATACCGGCTTTTTTCAATGCGGCATCATTGGCCAAAAGAGAATGACCGTCAATGCGGTACAGACAAACGGGTGTGTTTGGAAACAAACGATTGAGCCCTTCGTTACTTGGCAAATCATTGGTTCCCCAGAGTGATTGATCCCAACCACTGCCTACGATGAACTTTCTTTTGTATTGGTCTTGGTATTTTTCGGTGCGAACCAGCAACTCATCAAAGGACTTGCATCCAACTAGACCCACACTTAACTTCTGCTTTGCGTAGGACAAAAGGTGTCCATGTGCATCAGTTAAACCAGGGTAAATGTCTTTTCCGCCTGCATCAATTTCTTCTTCGGCGGAATACTTGTTTAATATCTGGCGTTCAGGACCCACTTCAAGTACTTTTCCATCTTTAATGGCCATGGCCTCGTAGACTTTAGCGTCGTCTGACATGGGGTGAATGCGTGCATTGTGCACCACCAAATCAACAGATTTCCCCTTGTAGCATGCATCAAGAAGGAGGGTGAGGGAAAATAGGAATAGGAAAGTGAGGTACCGCATCTTTTTTTCACAAAGATACATGCCTATTTCAAGAAAATGAATGAAAAACAGATGATTTGCTGCATGATTTTACGGATACTAGGTCGGGCAGACAAGCTCAGTTTACTCTAGAATCAGTATCTTTGCTCCCAAATTCAACACCCATGGAGACTCCAAAGACATACGAGCCGCAAAATGCAGAAGAAAAGTGGTATTCCCACTGGATGAATAAGGGATATTTTCACTCTGTCCCCGACAATCGCGAGCCTTATACTGTGGTCATTCCACCACCGAATGTGACGGGCGTGCTTCACATGGGACACATGTTGAACAATACGATTCAAGACGTTTTGGTGCGTCGTGCCCGAATGCTTGGTAAAAATGCATGCTGGGTACCCGGTACTGACCATGCGTCGATTGCGACAGAAGCCAAAGTGGTGCAAAAACTGCGGATGGAAGGAATTCGAAAGATTGATTTGACGCGCGATGAATTCTTGAAACATGCCTTCGAATGGAAAGACAAGCATGGGGGAATCATTTTGGAACAATTGAAAAAACTGGGTGCTTCATGTGATTGGGAGCGTACAAGTTTTACGATGGATCCTGAATATTCAGAATCTGTTCTTGATGTATTCATTGATTTGCACAAAAAAGGAAAAATCTATCGCGGTGTCCGTATGGTGAACTGGGATCCAGAAGCGTTAACTGCATTGTCAGATGAAGAGGTAATACATAAAGAAGTGAATTCCAAGTTGTTCTATGTGCGCTATAAAATTGCGGGCAGCGACGATGAATGGTTGACGATTGCCACCACACGACCTGAAACGATTCTTGGAGATTCTGCGATTTGTATCAACCCGAATGATGAGCGATTCAAGCATTTACATGGAAAAAAAGCCATCGTCCCGATTGCCAACCGCACCATTCCCATCATCCAAGATGACTACGTGGACATGGAATTCGGTACGGGATGCTTGAAAGTAACACCGGCCCATGATACGAATGACTACGATCTAGGCAAGAAACATGCATTAGAAACCATTGATATTTTCAATGCCAATGGAACCTTGAACGACCACGGTATGCATTACGCAGGAATGGACCGTTTTGAGGTGCGCAAAGCCATTGAAAAGGAACTCTACGATAAAGGTTATCTGGTAAAAACAGAAGATCACATCAATAAAATTGGTTTTTCTGAACGAACGAATGCAGTCATCGAACCGCGCTTGTCCTTGCAATGGTTTGTGTCCATGAAAGAATTGGCACAGCCTGCTTTGGAAAATGTCATGAATGGGAACATTAAGTTTCATCCAGAAAAATTCAAAAATACCTACAAGCACTGGATGGAAAACGTGAAGGATTGGTGTATATCTCGTCAACTTTGGTGGGGACATCGCATTCCTGCATGGTTTTATGGTGAAGGTTCGGATGATTTTGTGGTGTGTAAAACAGAAGCAGAAGCAATTGAGGCAGCATCAGCCAAGACTGGTCGTGCCATTAGTGCGGGTATGCTTCGCCAAGATGAAGATGTACTCGATACATGGTTCTCAAGCTGGCTTTGGCCAATCTCCGTTTTCAATGGTTTGACACAACCGAACAATGAGGAAATCAAGTACTATTATCCCACAAACGACCTCGTGACGGCTCCAGAGATTATGTTCTTCTGGGTGGCACGCATGGTCATTGCAGGGTATGAATATATGGGCGACTTGCCATTCAAGAACGTATACTATACCGGAATCGTACGTGATAAGCTGGGACGTAAAATGTCGAAATCCTTAGGGAATTCTCCAGACCCAATCGATTTGATTGAGAAATATGGGGCTGATGGTGTGCGTGTAGGAGTCTTAATTTCTTCACCAGCAGGGAACGATCTTCCATTTGACACCTCTCAATGCGAACAGGGACGAAATTTTACCAACAAAATTTGGAATGCGTATCGCCTCGTAAGCGCGTGGGAAGTGCGCGAAATGGAGCAGCCAAAGTCATCTGTTAAAGCCATTGAATGGTTCGATTCGAAATTTAATCAAGCCCTTGCTGAAATCAATGAATTGTTTGATAAATTCCGGATTTCAGAAGCCTTGATGGCGATATACAAACTCGTATGGGACGATTTTTGTTCGTGGTACCTCGAGATGGTGAAGCCAGGCTATGAGCAGCCGATTGATCCAAAAACATTGGAAGCGACAAAGAATTTCTTTGAACGCTTGTTGAAAGTAATGCAGCCGTTTACACCATTTGTTTCTGAAGAGTTGTGGCATTTAATCCGTGAGCGTGCAGAAGGCGATGACATTATCCTGGCACAATGGCCTGCCATTCAACCTGTGAATTCAGAGGTGCTGCATAGTTTCGATAAAGCTTCCGATGTCATCACACACATTCGCAATGTCCGCAAGCAAAACAACATCGCGAGCAAAGTGAAGATGGAACTGATGATCAAGAAGAATTCAGACATTGATACCTCTTTCGACGCGGTCATTGTGAAAATGGGAAATCTAAGCCAATTGGAATATGTTTCCGAAAAGGTGGCCAATGCCAATTCATTCCTTGTTCAAGGCAATGACTATTACATTCCATTTGGAGAGACGATTGATATTGAAGCTGAAAAGAAAAAGATATCGGAAGATATTACCTACACCAAAGGGTTCTTGAAAAGCGTTCAAGGCAAATTGCAAAACGAGAAATTCATGGCTGGAGCTCCTGACGCAGTTGTGGCAAATGAGCGCAAGAAGGAGGAGGATGCATTACATACGATTCGTATTCTTGAAGAGAAATTGGAGGGATTGGGATAATCACTTCAGTCCATTTGCGTAAAGCATTTCTTGAACAGTACTTTTTGTGACGGGGTGGTAATGTTCACCTGCTTTTGAAAACACATCGCGTGCCCACTTTAAATTTTCAGGCGTTTTTGCGAGTTCCTTGTATATTGGTGCGACATATTTTCGACGTCCAACCTTTAAAAGAAATCTTTCCGTTGCGGGAAGAATGTCGCTGTAGTTTGCACGTATTCCTTTAATAAACCATTCGTATTGAATCTCACTGTTTGACCATGTGCGAAAATGTAAATTGTGGTCAATCTCGCGCAGTTTTTCTGCTGAAATAGTGTTAGGCAATCGACGAATGAAGGCCTGCCATTCCTGAGCAATGTGCTTGTCCCTAGTGAGCTGAATGACTTGTTTCTTCTTCTTCTTTCGGCCCTTAATTTTAATCCATTTGACCTTGCGTTTAAAGATGTTTTCTCCTTTCGCAAAACGATCGGCTAGGGATTGAATTTCATTAAATCGAGGCGAAATAATTTGAAAGCAATTTTTTGGAATGCCCTCCTCATACACCCATTCATCGGTATTGAAGGTTAATTTTTGGGGAACAAGGAGGTGCTTGTCGAGGTAATCGATGAATGTTTCGGACGAAACCGTTTTAAAGGCAAAGGCCTTGAAGTAACTGTTCAAGAATTTGTCAAGACGCTCTCTGCCGGCATCGCGCTCAAGCGTTTTCAAGAAAAAAGCCCCCTTCACATAGGCGATATCGGTGAGACCATCGTCTGGATCACGGCCTCGCAAGTGTAGCTTTAGCCGCGTGTCTTCGGGGTGTTCACTTTGTCCAATTTCTTTCAAATCGTCTTCGAGTTCTTGAAACTCAATTAAGGCAAGAATATCGGCAATTTCTTTCCCGTAAAGGGCCTCCATGATGCGGTTTTCGAAATACACGGTGAACCCTTCATTGAGCCAGAAGTCATCCCACGAACGATTGGTGACAAGATTCCCCGACCAGCTATGCGCCAATTCATGGGCAATGACTGAAACCAAGCTTTTATCTCCAGCAATGACCGTTGGATTGACGAAGGTTAACCTTGGATTCTCCATACCTCCAAACGGAAAGGAATAGGGGAGTACAAGCAGATCGTATTGTTCCCAACGGTATTTTCCATAGAGCTTTTCAGCGGTTTGAATCATTCGAGGAAGATCGGAGAATTCATGGGCACTGCTACTGAGCAACTCGGGCTCGGAGTAAACACCGCAGTTTGGGCCTAGTTTTTTATAGGCGATATTTCCAACAGCCAGGGCAATGAGGTAGCATGGGATGGGTTGCTTCATCTGAAAGGAATATTCACCCTTGTCATTTCGTTTGGTTGGATTTTCCGCACTCATTACGGCCATCAGATCTTCTGGCACCTTCACTTTGGCAGAGTAGGTGATGCGGTTTGCGGGAGAATCCTGCAGCGGGATCCATGATCGTGTGAGAATGGCCTGACCCTGTGTATACACAAAAGGATGTTTTTTTCCAGTTGTAAGTGCAGGATTTAACCAGCCAAGGGCTTCAGTGTCATTCGTTGTTTTGTAATAGATATTGATGTATTTGGTCTTGGAAGTGATGGTGACCAACAAGGGTTGCCCTAAAATTGAATCTTTGTCCCATTGACCTATGATAAAATCGGTTTCTTTTTCTTTGCCTTTTCCGAGTGTTATCTTTTGAATTTCCAGTCCCTTGATGTCAAAAATAGCGGTGTCAGTGCCATAGTTTTGCATGGTATGTCGTGCAACGCCGTAGATGGTTTGATTTTCAAAATTGACATCGAGGTCGAGATGCAAATGCGTCGTACGGATCTGCCGCACATTGGCGTAAGAATGGTTGTCGAACACTGAATCGGCAATCACTTCCGTATGGCTCAAATTTTTCTTCGCACGCAGGTTACAGGAGTAAAAAACGCCAATGAGCAAAAGAACATAAACCAATGAAAAGAGACTGCGCATTCAAACTTTGTGAAAAGTAAAGATAGTAAAAGTCCCCAAGTATGGATGCTAAATCACTCGATTGAGTAGGTTCGTAAGCGATGATAACTCGATTAATCACGCGTCAAATAGCGCAATACGTCTGCTGCTCCATGTAATCCAAATAACGCGGGCATATAACTTACCGTTCCGTAAAATGAGCGTTTATAGTTGAGCCCGCTGGTCATTTTAAGGGAGTCTTTTTGTTGAAGTTCCGAGGAGAACACTGCCCGAACATTTTTTGGGGTAATGCCCCGATTGCGCAAGCGTTTTTTTACATGGGCAGCGAGTTTGCAATTGTAGGTGCTTGGAAGATTGACTACCTGAACACGTGTGGGGTCAATTTTTCCACCTGCGCCAAAATGGGAAACAATCTTAATTTTTAAACGAATGCATGCGGCAATCCACTCGATTTTTGGCGTGACTGAGTCGATACAGTCCATGACAATCTCGGGCTTAAATTCAGCTAAAATTTCCCAAACACGCTCTGGCTCAACAAATTCTTCAAGAATGTGAAGGGTAAGATTTGGATTGATGTCTTTCAATCGTTCCCCAAGCACGAGGGCCTTGTTTCTGCCAATGGTCGAATCGAGCGCTGTCAGTTGCCGGTTTTTGTTCGTCGGATCGAATACGTCACCATCGATAATGGTCATGGTACCAACGCCCGCACGGGCAATAAATTCCGCCGCAAAAGAGCCTATTCCGCCAAGTCCTACAATGAGAACATGAGATTTTTGTAAGGTGTCCAGTTTGTCTTCTCCAAGGATCAACTCGGTGCGTTCTAACCATTGTTCCATTTGCTAAATATTCGTTTAAAGGTACTTGCTATTTTTTCTTGCAAGGCAATGACCGGTATTCCTTTCAACTCGGCGATTTTGTGATATATGTTTTCAATGGGCACCAGTGAGTCATCTGTCTCAAGAAGCAATTGATCAAACGGAATCTGCTTTATTGCCGCTTGCAGCTTTTCATTCGTCAACACGTTTGCACCAATGCTTAAAATAAATCCTTCGTGAAGAATCTCATTGATCAAGTTTGCTTTCGAAATCCCATGATAGACCCAATATTGGGTTGGGTTTAGTTCTCTGTGTATCATTTTTAACTCATTCCAACAGCGAACGCAATGAACAATGACAGGCAGTTGATAAGTTTCGGACAACTCAATGTGCTTTCGAAAAAGCCATTCTTGAACAGCTAAGTCTGGACCTTGAATCCGATCTAAGCCTGTTTCTCCAATAGCGACACATTCTTTTTTTTGGACATAATTTTCGATAAATGGCAGTATTTTAAGGCCTTCCGAAGCATTCCAAGGATGAATGCCAATGGAAAAATTGGCACAAATCTCTTCCTCAACATACAGGTTGTATACCTCGTGATTTACCTCTTCATGAAGATGCGTATGTGCATTGAAGTACATTGGCTTAAGTTTCAAAAGGCGAAGTTTTAAATAATTTTTATATTTTCACGCCCTAACTATACTGTCATATGGAAAATTCTGTACAAAAACACCCTCAAGGATTATACGTTCTTTTTGCAACTGAAATGTGGGAACGCTTCTCTTACTATGGTATGAGGGCACTTTTCGTTTTGTTTTTAGGTAAAGCTTTATTGTTTGATAAAGAATTAGGGACGCAAATCTATGGAAGTTATACTGGTTTGGTCTATTTGACACCTCTTATTGGTGGTTACGTTGCTGATAGATATTGGGGGAATAGGAAATCAATCGTTATTGGTGGGCTTTTAATGGCTTTAGGTCAATTGTTTATGTTTTTGGCTGGCAGCTTTTACACTGAAGGCGGATTAGCGGCAACGTTAATGTTTTCCGGATTAGGATTGTTGATTTTAGGAAATGGTTTTTTCAAACCAAATATTTCCACTATGGTAGGACAATTGTATCCTCAAGGTGATCCAAAAATTGATTCAGCATTTACCATTTTCTACATGGGTATCAATTTAGGGGCTTTTATTGCACCTTTACTATGCGGTGCAGTTGGCGATACTGGAAATCCTGGTGATTTTAAATGGGGCTTTTTATTAGCATGCATCGGCATGGTTATTAGTGTTTTATTGTTTGTTTCGATGAAAAATCACTATGTCGTTGGTCCTGATGGAACGGCCGTAGGTGCAAAACCGCAGAAAAAAGTTGTCAACGCGAACGTGCCAGAAGTTAAAATGTCCATGAACACCATTTTATTGTGGGTTGGTATTTGGATTGTTCTGTTAGTAGCATTTTATTTTCTTTTGGCAGGAGATATAATTGGAGCCTTTATATTTTCTTTAACAATTGCTGCTCCAGGTATAATTATTTCTGATCCAAGTTTATCCAAAATTGAAAAACAAAGAATTTGGGTTATTTATATCGTTGCCTTTTTTGTAATCTTCTTTTGGGCTGCTTTCGAACAAGCTGGAGCTTCATTAACATATTTTGCCGACGAACAAACAATTAGAGAGGTTGGATTAAAAATTTCGAGTTCTGTATTGTTGACAATTTCAATTGTTGCATTGGCCATATCGGCATACTTTTCTCGTAAGGTATACAAGGCTTGGGTGAATAAAACAGGTTGGCCCATGGCTACTATGATCTATTTATTTATTGTTGCAATTGTTGGAGGATTATTTTATTTGTGGAGCAGTTCTACAACTATTGGATATATGAGTATTGATGTTATTCCAGCTAGTGCATTCCAAAGTGTAAACGCCGTCGCAATCGTACTTTTTGCACCAGTTTTTGTTGCTATTTGGAGTTTCTTAGGGAAGAAAAAAATGGAACCAAGTTCACCTTACAAACAATCAATTGGTTTAATGCTTTTAGCACTTGGTTATGTTGTCATTGCTGTTGGTGTGCAAGGCATAGAACCTGGGGTTAAAGTGAGTATGATGTGGTTAGTGAGTTTATACACGATTCATACTTTTGGTGAACTTTGTCTATCGCCAATTGGATTATCAATGGTGAATAAATTAGCACCATTAAAATTTGCTTCTTTGTTGATGGGGGTTTGGTTTTTGAGCACTGCAACAGCGAATAAGTTTGCAGGAACATTAAGTGCTTTATACCCTGAAGATGTTGTTGCAGTATCAGTTATTGAAAAAATTGAAAAAGAAAGTTCTTTTATACTTATTCCAGAACAATTTAATAAAAAGAAAGCGTCCGAATTGGAAGGTCAAAAGGTAATCCCAGTATCATCAATATCATTTGGAGAAATTACAGATGTAAAAATTAAAGAAGAAATTACAAAAAAGGTCTTTGAATCAAGATTAGATAATTCAAAATCTTTTGTTGGATTTAAAATTACAACATTGTATGATTTCTTTATGGTCTTCGTCTTTATGGCTGGAATTGCTTCCATAATTTTATTTTTCTTAAGTAGAAAGTTGATGAAAATGATGCACGGTGTGCGCTAATTAGAATTTGTAGTATTTTTGAAAAGCAGCCCAATTGAGGCTGCTTTTTTTTACACTTAATGAAGATGAAACGGATTTTTTTCGCTGTTGCATTTACAGCATGTTGTGGATTAACTAATGCCCAAATTAAGGCGATAACTGAGAATGGGGAGGAGGTCGTTCTTTTTGAGGATGGGCAATGGGAATACATAGAAGGCACTGAGGTGGCTGAAGAAGAAATTCTTATGAACCCCTTGAAATTCGTGCGTCCTGTGACATCTACATTTCTCTTGAAAAGCACAAAATTTAATATTGGGGTCTACTTGGATTCAAAGAAATGGACCATTGAAAAAGGCAAGGGTGACGATGCCTATGAGTACCAATTCACCTTGAATCAGGGTGATCTGTATGCCATGTTGATAACCGAGCAGGTAGAAATCCCCTTGGAGTCGCTCAAAGAAATCGCCATTGAAAACGCCAGAGATGTTGCCCCCGACGTGTATGTGGCAAAAGAGGAATACCGCATGGTGAATGGACTTAAAGTGTTGATGATGCAGCTGAATGGCACTCTTAGTGGGATCAAGTTCAGTTATTACTGCTATTATTTTTCAAGTGAAAAAGGCACCATCCAGTTTATCGGATATACCTCCCAAAATCTGTTGCCTAAGTATCAAAAAACCATTGAAGACCTGTTGAATGGTCTAATTCAATATTAAGCAATATAATTCCCTGAAAAATGGCTACTCATAAACACCCTAAAGCGTTACCCTATTTGTTCTTCTCTGAAATGTGGGAACGTTTTGGTTATTACCTCATGATTGGGATCTTTACGCTCTATCTCAAGGATAAAGTGGATGGTTTTGGCATGAGCGAAGAGGATGCATCGGATCTTTATGGAACGTTCATCGCTTTCGTGTTTTTAACGCCATTTGTTGGAGGCTTACTCGCCGACCGCGTTTTGGGTTATCGCCGTTCAATCACCATAGGAGGATTATTAATGGGCATAGGCTATTGCTTGATGGCGATTCATGATCTAAATATGCTCTATCTGTCCATGTTTTTGGTTATTCTGGGGAATGGATTCTTCAAGCCGAACATCTCGACCTTGCTGGGTAATTTGTACAACAACGAGGAGTACAAAGCGCTCAAAGATTCAGGGTATAGCATTTTCTACATGGGAATCAACGTGGGGGCGTTCATTTGTAATTTCTTCGGTGCGGCCTTGTACAACATGATTGGTTGGGGAGCGGCATTTATCGCGGCTGGAATTGGAATGTTCTTGGGGATCATTATTTTTTGGATGGGTACGCGCCATTTTAAGCATGCCGATGTCATCAAGCCAAAAGCAGAATCGGACATGTCGCTGGCGAAGATTTTTGGAATTATTTTACTCCCAGCCATCGCATTTGGATTGATCGGCTATTTCTTGCCTGAGCCTATCGTAAAAACACGCACGACCGATGCTTTCCTATTTGGCTGTATTCCTGTGATCTTCTTTTACGTGTATCTTCTGGTAAAAAGTCCGAAAGAAGAGCGAAGACCGGTAGCAGCCATGTTGTCCATTTTTGCTGTGGTGATTGCTTTTTGGGCGGTGTTTAAACAAAATGGTTCAACACTCAATACTTGGGCTGACCAATACACAGACCGTCAAGTATCAGCATCTTCTGTTCCCGTGCTAGACGGCCTCAAACTTGTGAAGCAATATGATTATGTAAAGGATACGATTCAATTGACGGACAAACAGTTTCGTCCGCAGATGACAAAAGACGATAAGCCTGTCATGGTCATCGATTATCCGGATTACTTCAAGAATTTACCAAAAGAAAAATTGCCAAAAGATGGTGAGGTGGTGTATGCCTTGAATACCAACTTATTTCAATCAGTCAATCCCTTCTGGGTGGTGGCATTGACCCCATTGGTCCTGGCATTTTTTGGCTTCATGCGTCGTCGAGGGAAAGAACCTACAACACCTCAAAAAATAGCTTTTGGCTTGGTGATTTCTGCACTTTCTTGTTTGGTGATGGTTGGAGCAGTTTATGCCAGCAACAATGGAGGTGTTAAATCATCTGCGTGGTGGTTTATTTCCTCCTATGCGGTTATTACCATTGGTGAACTTTTCTTAAGCCCAATGGGATTGTCTATGGTAAGCAAGTTGAGTCCGCCGCGATTGACAGCCTTGATGATGGGTGGGTGGTTCTTGGCAACGTCGATTGGCAACAAGCTGTCGGGTCTCTTAAGCTCGTTCTGGGATGGCTACCAAGACAAAGCGAATTTCTTCTACGTCAACTTTGCACTTTTAGGCTCCGCCGCCTTGATTCTTTTCGTGATGCTCAAATGGCTGAATAAGATTTTTAAGGAACACGAGGGGTAGGTGGAGTTACTAATTACGAGTTACGAGTTACGAATTACGAATTACGAGTTTGGTGGCTGAGGTGCGCTAGCAGACTCGAAGCCACGAATTACGAGTTTGGTGGCTACGCCTCAGCGGACACGTGAGGAGCGCTAGCAGACTCGGCCACGAAATATAAATTACGAGTTACGATTT
>CALPWQ020000081.1 GCA_943327315.2 Chitinophaga pinensis | reverse complement strand
TTTTGGACGATAACAACAGTGAATTTCCTAGAACAATATTCTCGAATTCAACATAGCGAAACTTAAATTGAAAAATGACTCAATCCTTGAAGTGATCTTTACTAAAAATCACTTCTTTTTCGCCGCACCAAGTTCTGTGCACTTATCTTTTTTTTCTATGCTAGCATCAATTTTGTGTGACTATTTATATCAGTTACTGATCTTATCTTTCCAATTGCAATGCGCTCTCGAAGTTAAAAATCATTCCAATTCACTCCCATTGCAAGTTGTTGCAAGTTTACCTAATTCATATATCGTTTTGTGCTACTTTTATATCTTCAACAACATGAGAACGAAGGCGCAGCAGATAACGAATGATTTTTACCAAGCAGAACTGCGCAAAGCGATTTGTTCTAAAGTAAAAAACCAGATTGTTGAATTCAATGCATGTCGGAATCTATCCATTAAACTAACTGAATTCGGGACCCCAATTTCAGCGCATACGCTGGCTCGTTTTTTCGGTGTGATTCATTCAGACAATAGGCCGTATGCAGCAACGCTAGATTTACTTTGTCGCTTTATTGGATCTGAATCATACGCTCAATTCTGTTTGACCATCAGTGAAACAATGGAATACGCATTGTTTTCGCCAAAAGATGCTTTTGCTGATGGGGCTTATTCGCTGATCGCATTCGAATTGGCGATTGCCGAGAATGACTGGAAAACAATGAATGACTTGCTCGAATCTGTCGATCTTGACCACCCATTCACCTACGAATTAGTCATGTATTTGGGGAATGCTGTCCGCAATCACCCGAATAAAAAGGACTTCCTACATGCGCTTTCGCAATCGAAAAGTGGACGCTGGTTTTTTTATGAGTGCTTCGTCGATGAAGATGATCACAATAATTATTATTCGGATGCATTGCTTGAGTATTATGCAAAAAGCCCAATACCACTTGGCAATCAACTATTTATTCAATGCTTCCTCGCCGTAAAATTCATTTATGCCAACAAAGCAGTAGATAAATCGAAGTTCAATTGGATGCATATGGATGGCATGACCTATGAACAGTTTCATTTTCATGAGGTATCACGCATTCTTGAACTGAAGATTCTCCTGGATTATCAAGACAAAACGATAAATCGAACCTACGCAGCACACCTTGATTTGGTGTGTGAATTGTCTGATAAAATGCCGCATTTCAACGCGTCTTGGGTATTGGCCAGAACCATTAAAGCGCTCGCATTTAGTGGCATTTTTAAACTCGCCTTGGATCATGAACCATTTAAAAATGCAGTTCTCAAGAGATTTCAAGAAAACCCGGGCCGTTTACATTCCATAGGAGAATTAATCCTACAATTTGTCGGACACAGCTATTTTATGCAGTACAAAAAGGAAAAATTTATGCTTCCGCCTATTCGTTTGAGTTATCGACACGACAATGAAACAAAGTCGAGAATCGCAGTTGAATCCGCTACAGCGATATTGTATGCGGACGAGCCTGTCAAACATCTTCTGAAGAAGAATCTTTATTCATTTACGGAAAAGACAAACCAAACGTGGATCAATCCATTGGTTTTTGATTAACCAAGATGTTAGATGTTAGATGTTAAGATGTTAGATGTTAAGATGTTAAGATGTTAAGATGTTAAGACTGTATCTCAACATACACGCTTTAATTGCGAAGTATCAAATTTCCAATTGCGCAGCATCAAATTTCGAATTGCGTAGCCTTGCTATTAACCAACCTTGTAAAGCATTTTAATCACCCAATACCAAAATGCGACAAGGATCACGATTCCAGCCAGTATTCCAAAAACGCCCACCACCTTAATTAATTTGATGGAAAAACGATCCAAATCACGGTTCAAATCAGCATCGTGCGCATAAGATTGATCGTCTACTTTAGTTCGAAAAAGTGAAAATCCTTTGTTCTGTTTTTTTCTCATCTATTCTCTCTTTAAAATGGAAACAAGACTTCAATTCGTGTTTCAACACCCTCGGATCAGGCTTGTTTTTCCGATAAGTTATTGAAAGCTGCCACTAATTTTTCGAGCAATTCATCCGTCAAATCGGCCTCACTTGACACCAATGCGGTTTGACCAGAAAACTCAAATTGAACAGTGTTCTTTTTGAAACGAATGAACAGAAAAGTCTTGCTCCTTCCACTCGGATATTTACACGTGAAGGTGATAAAGTTCGGCGTGTAGTTGATCTGAATGATATCCTTGAATCGTTGTTCTATGCGGTCGTGTATGAATTTTAAATTCGAGATATACTCCGACGTATGTTTATTGCCTTTTAGAATTTCGCCGAGTGCTGCAAATCCTTCAAACCGCACTTTTTCACCTTTTGAAACTGCCTTTGGAATGACTTCCAAATTGACACTTGTCACTGCACTGAAGCCAATGATGCGAGAGATCTCTTCGGAGAAATTCAGGTTTTCTGGCACCAACTCAATGATGTAATTCAACAATTGAGAAATTTGAAAGCTTCGGGATGTCATGTAAGGATCTTGTTGGCATTTTCTAAACAACACCTTTTCCCATTCTTCATCAAATTCAGAGGTTGTATTGAGCACAATTTGCTGTGATTCGGTCAATTCTGGCAACCTCAACTTTTTAGCGGTCTGTTCAGTCCATTCGCGGAATGCAGGTTCAATCGTCAACAATTCATATATTTTCGGATAGGCAATCTGAATACAGACCAAGGCATAATTGATCAACAATTCATGAATTTCCTTTTCCTGATTGCCCTCCATTTTCCCTATAATGTTCAACAAGGAAAGTGTATTGATCAAGCGTTTGAGTGATCTTGGATTGGTACCTACAGACAGTAAGGTCAAATCGGCCAACTTTTCCTTTAAGAAATCATTTTGCAGGACACGGTCATCAATGTACCCGATATCCTCCAAGGAATGAATTAAAAACTTGGTGACATCATAACTGGCCACTGGCATCGAAAAGGGCAGTTGAATGATCTTGTCAAAGAAGGATCGAAATTCCCGCTCATTTTTATCGGTTAATGGCCCGAACTTCGGAACCAATCCTTTCACCACCACCTCATAATCAATCGCCAAGACGAACAAGCAATTTTCTACCTCGAAAATATTTTTGATCAACTCTAAAATCTCAACGGCAACAGGCGGATCAATGCGGTCTAAATCATCAATGAAAAAGATAAAACCACGGTTATTGTTTCCGCTTTTTCGGTCTTCTTCCAAGCATTCATTGATGGCATCTTGAAGTGCCTGTTTGAATTGAAGAAGACTTACTTCCCCATCTTCAGATTCCAACAAAGAGTCAACGAGATCTGATTCCAAGCCAACAGTGCTGGCAGCCGCTTTTGCACCTACCTTACCCAGTTTTGAAAACAAGCCTTTTACTTTATTGATTGTCGCACGAGATTTCGTTTCGTGCTTATCCTTAATGATGGCAAGGATTTCATTTGTGAGTCCTCCGATGATTGAAATTAAGGCCTCATCTTTACTTTTCATGAGCGAGTACTGCCACGTATTCACCCATATTCCGTAAAATGGCCTTTCGTTATTGACTTCTTTTGTGTTCAATCCTGATTCGCACAAGCGATGACGAATTTGATTGAGCAAAGAAGTTTTTCCACTTCCCCACTCTCCTTGAATGGCCAATGTTGTTGGCATTTGGCACGACTCAATGAAATGAATTAGGGCATCTGTGTATTTATCTACACCCAATAAATCTTCAGCCCCTTCCCTCCGGGGTTTATCTATAATGTTTGATGTTTTTTGCATGTTGAAGGTTTAGTTCAGTAGTTACCAAAGAAAAACGCTCCGAAATCTTTAATGAATTCCGGAGCATTCGTCCATGTTTTAACAGCTCAATTGCTAGATCTTCACAGATGACAATTGATTGAAATATTCTGTAATTCCATTTTTAATGCTAGATAGGAACTCATTGGAGAACTTTATATCATCTGCATTCCCAGCGTATTCAAAACGAATAAAATCATTCTTCATGCGCACAAAACAAAATGTTTTCGCTCGTGAAACAGGATTTGTACAGGCCAGAGTCATGAAATTTGGGGTGTAATTAATTGTCGCATTGGCCCCAAAGGTCTGCTCTGTCCAATCATTCACGGATTTAAGTGCTTCTATGAGCTCGGAGGGATACTTTTTTTCGTCCAGCATCTTCTCAAAAGAGGACCAGCTTGTGAAACGTGTTCGACCACCAACGATGATAAAATCTTCGAGTTCAGCTTCAACGTCCACGAGTAAATCGCCTTCTTTTTCCTGTACTTGGAAAAGCAAACGAGCGACTGCCTTTTCGATAGGTACGTCGAGTGCTTCAGCAAGTGTTAGGATATTCCCAATTTCCGCTTCAGTGATTACGCCATCAGAAAGCACTGTACTCACAGCCGCTTCGAATACTTTTGGTTTATCTTCAGCAGAGAATTTTTCCGCACTTGAATACAACAAATCCGTCAATTGATCATCCGAAAAGAGATGAGCCATGGAGATGACTTGCTTTATTGATGACGCCAAACCTGGAAGTTCAGAATCATTCTCCAAGGCATCAAGCAATTGATTCTCATCTTCGTCAAAAGCTCCGTCAGCTAAAATGGATACGGCAAGAATATTGGCTAGTTCATTGATATTTTCTTTCATACTTTATTTTCTAATCACGTGAATCAATTACCAGAAGAAAAATATCTTTTTCCAAATACTCTTTTTTCTCGCCGCGCGGGCCTTGGACAAACGGTCAGCTACCTCACGTCCCTTTTTGGTACGTTGATCAAGTCTTCCATCTGCACGTCGCTTTGCCTTGATTTTTCTCGTTCTAGCCATAGCCGATTACAATTCAATTAAATCACAATCCTCTTCTTTAAGCAATTTACTTGCTGAAGCTAGAGTCATTTCATCGTATTTTGGTCCTGTTTTCACCCATTTTCCATTCTTCTTAAAGTGAATTTGACACTTCACAGAAAATGCTTCTTCAAAACGCTTTTCAAATCCACCAATTGTCAAGTTTCCTCTCATCGATAAATCAGAATCACCTGCAGGAACATATTTACCCCCTAAAGAAACATTTTTCGCATTTGCAATGGATGCATCTTCGTCTACTGGCTTGTCATTTGGATAACGCAAAGAAGGGTACAAATACGGGTATTCTTTAACGAAATTTTTGTAGAAAGTGATTACTTTGTGCTTTCCGGAAACATTTAATTCTGACATAACTGTATATTTTTAAGTTTCTCAAATGTAGGTTTCACAAAAGAAAATAATCAGTTTAAGTTAGTTCAAGTTTGAGTGGTTTAATAGGTGATATAGTGACCCGTTTTGGTTAAAATAAGGGATAATTTTGTCAAGTTTCTGATGAAATAATTTACTTGGCATGACATCAAACAGCTGAGAAAATAAGGCCTTCAAACGTTCATGAAAGTGCAATTCTATCAACGATGACAACAGAAAACATTCGCCAAGCGAATAGAATGTGATGCGCTGTTCTTCAATGGTCTGGGATAGCCTTTGTTTCGTGATTAATTCAAACATCCACTCGATAAATTCTCTCATCTGAACCTTATCGCCACTGATTTCAAAGAAAAGTATTTTGCATGAGATATAACGCGCGGAAGGAAAAACGCCTATTTCATTTAATTGATGCTGGTTCAAAGCTAAATTCACAAACAATTTCCGCCCGATTTCAAGTGCCTTATCTCGCTGACCTTTGATAAAATAATGCCGAAAAAGCATACAGTTTCCAAAGACCAAATCTCTTAAATCTTTGACGTTTTCATCTCCCCGTAAACCATTCAAATAGCAAAGGATCCCCTCTTCATAATTGGGAATGGAAAATGTTGGATCCGCCAAGAATTCGAAAAAATATTCTCGAATAATCGGAAAACGACAAAATTCACGAAAAAATAGGCGATTGTCTGAATTCGTTAAGGTCGAATGAAAAATTTCTTCGGCAAACTTTACTTTAATTTCAAGATCAGTGATTTCATTAAACTGTTCTGTGTAAAAATACAAGGGTTTGATTTCATCTGAATGAATGCAGACACTGATTAAGCTTTTCACTGTCGATTTGTTCTGAGGAAATTTTCCAAATCCTCGAACAAAGGTGTCTAATTTACTCTGCTGCTCCTCAAAATCATTCCAGTCCTTAAAACCACAAAATCGCGCTAGAATATTTAAGGTATGTAAATAGGGCCTATTTGAACTTCCTCGGAGTAAAAACAACCGATAGAGTGAACTTTCCGAAACACTGCTAAGCCCCTCATTTGTTATTTGTTCACTCAATTTTCGGCAATCCAACTTTGACCGAATCGGAAATCCAATCCGAATGCTCAACAATTTATAAAGTTCTTGCTTTAGATAGTCGGAAAGCACATAGTTCGGCTTGGGCATACCTTAACTCAATTAAATAATATGTTGTTAAAGATAAAGATAAGCCAGAAGCTTTTTGCTTTCACCATTACTTGAACTAACTTGAACATGTTTAATTTACACAAAAAACCTTCGGAATTTGATAAACGACGGCAAAGCGTTTGTTCCCCTAACATTTGATTATCTTTGAAATGAATCTATTTTTCTTTATTTCATGAGATTTATTTTTATAGCTCTTCTCCCCTTCCTTTCCTTGTCACAAAACATTCCCAATGCTTCAACGCTTAAGCTCGAAGACATCATGAAGGGAAATGAGTTTGTCGGTTTCCTACCTGAAAACATTCGTTGGAGCGTGAACGGACAATCCATATACTTTGACTGGAATCCCAACCATGAACCCGGGAGCAGCACCTATGCATTTCAAGTCTATGAAAAAGGTGCAACACCAAAAAAAATCAATCGTCCAGATGCCATTGAATTTGACCCGTCACAAAGTCAATTTAGTCAACAGTACTCTTCCATTGACGGCGCACTGGTGGTGATCGATAGAAAAACATCGGCTGTGACACCGCTTTATTACACCACTGAAGATGTATACAATGTGCAGCGCACCGGCAGTGAACACATCGTGGCCTTTCAGCAAGGCAACAATCTGTTTGTATACAATGTGCTCAATGGCTCCATCTCGCAGATTACCAATTTTCAGTCTGGTTCTGCAAAAAACGAGCAGAAGGAAGACTCCACCTTTCTCATGAAGGAAGAGCAATTTTTATTCGAATACATCCGCGATAAAAATGAACGAACAGAATGGAACAACGAACAACGAAATTCTCGTTTTTCATTGCCTGAGCCCATTCATTTTGGCAAAGAGGTTCTTGAAAACCTTCAAATCAATAAAACCGGGAAATATGTGACTGTTCGGTTTAGCACCTACCCAAAAGAACGAGATACGGAAGTGGAACATCACATTTCTGCGGATGGTCACGCCTATATCACACCAGCCCGCTCAAAGGTTGGGGCAGATGAGCCCACACACCGATTGGGAATTTTCAATACAGAACGCGATTCCATCTATTTTGTTGATTTCAGCACCTTGAGTGACATTAGAATGAAACCTGCCTACCTGAATGATGCTTCTCTTTACACGTCGGATCGAAAAATCGTCATGCATGCATTGAAGTTCTCCTCCTACGGAAATCAAGCTGTTTGCGACATTCGCTCCTATGACAACAAAGACCGTTGGATCGTACTCATCAATCTCGAAACAGGAAAGTTCATTGAAATCGATCACCAGCACGACGATGCATGGATTGGTGGACCTGGAATTTCTAGCTGGAACACCGAAGAAGGCACACTCGATTGGATCATCAATGATATGGGTATATGCTTTCAATCGGAAACCAATGGGTTTTCACAATTGTATCTCTACACGATGCGCACAAAAGCCATTACACCCATTACACGCGGAAAAGGCTGGGAGGTGCACAACGTTTCCTTCTCTAAAGGTCATGGTAAACTATACATTACGGCCAATAAAACGCACCCTGGAAATCGCGAATTCTACCAATACAGTTTCGCAACGAATGAATTGACACCTATCCTCAGCAAAGATGGCGCTCACGAGGTATATGTATCCCCAGATGAGAAAACATTGGCCGTTCGCTATTCCTCTAAAAATGAACCTTGGGAATTGTTTACCGCACCAAACACACCCAATAGCACCTTAACGCAAGTCACCCATTCCACGACGGAAGAATTTAGCCGTTATCTGTGGCGGGAACCAGCCGTGATTGCCTTCAAAGGTTCAGACGGGAAAGATGTCTATGCTCGGGTCTACGAACCCGAAAAGAGTACAGGAAACAAGGCCGCAGTGATTTTTGTACATGGCGCGGGATACCTTCAAAACGCACACAATTATTGGAGCAATTATTACCGCGAATACATGTTCCACAATCTACTGGTCGACAACGGGTACACGGTGCTCGACATCGATTACCGAGCAAGCGAGGGATATGGGCGTGATTACCGCACTGCCATTTATCGTCACATGGGTGGAAGGGATCTCCAAGACCATATAGATGGGAAAAAACTGCTCGTAAGCAACTATGGGATCGATTCAAATCGCGTTGGCATTTATGGTGGGTCCTATGGTGGATTCATTACGCTCATGGCCATGCTTACCACACCTGGCGAATTTGCCTGTGGCGCAGCCTTGCGCTCTGTCACTGATTGGGCGCATTACAACCATGAATACACCAGCAACATTTTAAATTATCCCAATACAGACCCCGAGGCGTACCGTAAAAGTTCTCCCATCTATTATGCCCAAAATCTGATTGGTAAATTACTTATGTTGCACGGAATGGTGGACGACAATGTTCAGTTTCAAGACGTGGTGCGCCTTAGTCAACGATTTATTGAATTGGGAAAAACAAATTGGGACCTTGCTGTGTTCCCTATAGAATCACACGGATTTAAAGAAGCTTATTCGTGGACAGATGAATACCGCAGAATCTATGAACTCTTCTACAACGAACTTATTCTTCAGCGAAAATGATGACAATCAGAGAACTTAAAGGAAAAGAAGAAATGCTTGCTCAACTGGATGTGATGCAAGAATTGTATCCAACCCTATCCAAAGAGACATACGCCCAGCTGCTCGATGGCATGCTGCCAAATAACGAGTATGGACAAGTGGCCGCATTTCATGATGAGCAATGCGTCGGAATTGCGGGATTTTGGATTGGCACAAAAATCTGGTGTGGGAAGTACTTAGAGGTTGACAATTCTGTCGTCTCTGAAAAATTTCGATCACAAGGCGCAGGGAAACTGCTCTTCGATTATTTAGCCAATAAAGCAGAAAAAGAGCATTGCAACATCATGGCATTGGATTCTTATACGAGCAACTTTAAGGCACACAAATTCTTTTACAACGAAGGATTCGGTCCAAAGGGCTTCCACTTTATTCGCATTTTGGACGAAAATGGAGTTCGATAAGTCAATTTCTCAAGCGCTGAAAAGCATTCTTCTCGTAAATTAAATTACATTCGTACACGCCAAATTTAATTATGAAAAACTACGTCTTTCTCCTTCTCGCATTGCTTTCTTTATCCTCATTTGCTCAAGATGAAAACCACCTTTATTGCTCAAAGCGCGATCGATTTTCAAATCATCAGCTAAAAAGTGCCAGCTTATCTGTTGCTCAAATTGCTCAATCAGAACGGTATAATGTACATTTTTATGCCCTTGATGTAAAAATGAACCATCAGAGCACAGCACTCGAGGGAACAGTAGAAATTCACGCAACAGCCAATGAAGCCTTGGATTCGGCCTTGTTTGAATTGTTTCAATCGTTCACAATCAATCAGATTACGGTAAACGGAATCCCAACCGCTTATTCTCGCGTTCTTTCTGCCATTAAGGTTGAGGTAAGTGCAACAGCAGGAACTGGTTTCGTGCTGAAAATTGACTACTCTGGTACACCTCCAACCGCTCAAACCAATCCGCTTGGGGGTGCTGGCATGACCAATGACTTTTCTCCTTCTTGGGGAAATCAAGTGACATGGTCTTTGTCTGAGCCATTTTCTGCTTACGAATGGTGGCCGTGCAAACAATCGTTGGGCGACAAAGCCGACAGCTGTTCCGTAAAAATCACCGTTCCAAATGTGTGCAAGGCGGGATCAAATGGAATACTTGAAAATGTGGTCCCTCTAGGGAACGGAACAACGCGTTACGAATGGAAACACCGCCATCCTATAGACTACTACCTCATTTCGGTGGCTGTTGCCAAATATATTGAATACAATGTTTACGCGAATCCAGCAGGATCTGCTGGACCCGTTCTCATTCAGAATTTCATCTACGACAATCCTCAAACCCTTCCCTATTTTCAAGCAGACATAGACGAAACCGCAGCTTTTCTCGAACTCTATGCAGACCTTTTCGGTCCTTACCCATTTCAGGATGAAAAATATGGACATTGCATGGCGCCCATTTCGGGAGGAATGGAACACCAAACGATGACCACTCAAGGATTTTTTGAAAAGAAACTCACTACGCACGAACTCTGTCACCAATGGTGGGGAGATAATGTAACTTGCGCGAGTTGGGCAGACATCTGGTTGAATGAAGGATTTGCATCTTATGGTGAATACTTGATGCTTGAAAATTTGTATCCCGGCCAGCAAGTCCAACACATGAACGATGTTCATACTTCAGTCATGGGTTCGCCAGATGGAAGTGTGTATGTACTTGACAGCCTAAATGAAGGACGCATTTTCAGCGGGCGATTGTCGTATGACAAAGGATCGGGAATTATTCATACGTTGCGCTACCTCTTGAATGATGATGTTTTGTTTTTCGACGGTTTAACTCAATTCCAAAACGCATTCAAAGACACCTCGGCTACAGGTGCACAATTCCGGGATTTCATGGCCAATTACGCTGGAATTGACTTAACTGCTTTCTTTGATGAATGGTACTATGGAGAGGGTTATCCTACCTATTCCGCTCGATGGAACAATGTGGGTTCAGATTTACTTTTGGAATTGACACATACGTCCTCAATGCCTTCCGTTACGCCAACATTCACAAACCCTATCGATGTGCGATTTACTCGTTTAGGTCAAACCGATACCACCATTCGTTTCAATATCTCTTCCAACTTGGACCAATACCTAGTTCCTAATGTCGGGACGATCAATAACCTTACGCTTATCGATCCAAGCAATTGGATAATCAATAAACTTGGAACGAAAGTGAAGGATGTGAATTTCTTCTTGAGCACGGATGAGTTACCAAATGATGTTATTTCAATGCAACCAAATCCATTTGATGGTGCGGTATCGATTGTAATTCCATCGACGACCAAGGTAGATCAATTGCTTGTTTTTGATGCTTCGGGTAGAAAGGTCATGTCGAAAAATGTAACAGGATCTTGCACAGTAGACACGCAACACCTTCCTTCCAATCAAAGCTACATTTTCGTTTTGACCAATCAAGGCAGAATTATACATTCAACAACTTTAGTCAAATAATCGATGAAACCATTCTTTGCGTTCATCACTTCTTTCTTAAGTTTTATCGCTTGGAATCAAGAAGTTGAATATGCCTGTTCAGAGGCAAAAATACACGCCAAACAAAATGGCATAAAGACTCTGACTGCGCTAGAGGAGGTGAAAGCCAATGCCTACGACGTTCATTTTTACAGCCTTGATCTGAACATGACTAATCAGTCAACTTTACTCAGCGGAACGGCCGAAATACATGGCACCATCGTGCAAAATTTGGATACCATTCTTCTAGAGTTATTTCCTACACAGGTCATTTCGCAATTGCGTTTAAATGGTGTGCCTTCCCCCTACAGCCGTGTCAATTCTTTATTGAAAATTGGTGTAAATCAATCTGTGGGTAGTTCTTTCGTGATTTCTGTAGATTACAGCGGCACACCCCCAACATCGGTTCAAAATCCTTTTGGAGGCAGCGGTGTTTCGAATGCTACAGTCTCAACAATCGGTAACAAAGTGACATGGACTGTATCATGTCCGTTTCTCGCGCACGAATGGTTTCCTTGCAAACAGATTTTGCGCGATAAAGCGGACAGTTCAGCCGTGAGAATCACAGTGCCAAATGGATTAATCGCCACATCCAATGGAACACTGGAACAAACAGAAGATTTGGGAAATGGGGCTACTCGATTCACATGGAAAAACCATCATCCTATCCTCTACTACCTGATTTGCGCGACTGTGGCACCCTATACAGAGTATGTGAACTATGCACACCCAATCAATCTTCCTGGTGATTCTATAAAAATTCAAAATTTCATTTACGGCAATGCTACCGGTATCTCTCAAGCAGAGGCTCAATGCGATTTACTGCCTGGATTTATGGAGTTGTACTCCGACAAATTTGGATTGTATCCTTTCAGCGATGAAAAATATGGCATTAGCCTCGCGCCACTTTCTGGGGGAATGGAACACCAAACCATGACCACAGTGGGTGTCATGGAAAAGAAAATCACCACACATGAACTATGTCACCAATGGTGGGGCGATCATGTGGGCATCGCTTCCTTTTCCGATGTTTGGCTGAGTGAAGGATTCGCAACGTATGGTGAGTACATCATGTTGGAGAATTTTTATCCGACCGAAACTATAGCGCTCGTCAATGCTTGGCACAGCTCGGTACTCACAGCGGCTGGCGGAAGCATCTGGCATACAGACACCTTGAATATTGCGCGCATTTACAATTCTCGATTAACCTACAAGAAAGGCGGAGCAATTATTCATACCCTTCGACACCTCATCAACAACGACTCACTATTTTATGCTTCATTACGCAGTTTCTTAAATACTTACGGAGACAGTGTAGCTGTAGGACTTGATTTGAAAGTGCATTTAGAAGCATCAACAGGAATAGATTTGACCCCATTTTTTGAACAATGGTATTTTGGTGAGGGTTACCCGACCATCTCTGCCCGATGGAATTCTGTAGGTAATGATGTCTTGGTGGAAATCAACCATACGACATCAATGCCTGCTTCGGTGCCGTACTTCTCGATTCCCTTAGAACTTCGATTTGCACGAAATGGCTTGGCTGACACCATTGTACGTGTGAACATGACAGACAACTCAGATCAATTTTATCTTTCTGGAATGGGATCAGTGAGCACCTTAAGCTCCATCGATCCAAACAATTGGATCATCAACAAGAACGGAACAATTGTGCAAGACCCCACATTTACGGCTGCTGTAGAGACCATGGTTGACGAGGATTCATGGACGGTTTATCCGAATCCAAGTTCAGATGAAATCGCCATTTCTTGGACAGACGGAGCATGCACGCTGCGCATCATGGATAGCCGCGGTCAACTGGTTCAAGTAATCCACCAAACCACAGAAAATCCCATGAAGATTTCAGGTTTAAAAAGTGGGATGTACATCATTGAAATAAGCACAGCAAATGGGGCACGAAGTCAGCGCCGCATCATTTCACTTTAAGCAAGAAAAGTTTAAAAAGTCTTCCTGGAATTCTGGCACTTATTTCTGCAAACTGAGTACATTTGAACTCTAAAAAAATAGTATGCCTCATATCTCTCAGAAAGCCGTCGACATGCCGGCATCGCCAATTCGTAAGCTTGTTCCATATGCAGAAATAGCAAAAAAACAGGGTAAGATTGTGTATCACTTGAACATTGGTCAACCTGACATCGAAACACCAGAAGTCGCGCTTGAAGCAGTTCGCACCATGGATCGAAAAGTGATTGAATACAGCCATTCTGCCGGATTTGAGAGTTACAGAAATGGTCTTGCGGCCTATTATCAGAAAACCGGAATCAACGTAAATGCAGAAGACATTCTCATCACAACGGGTGGATCCGAGGCCTTGATTTTTGGGTTTATGACGACGTGCAATCCGGGTGATGAAGTGATTATTCCAGAACCTTTCTATGCCAACTACAATGGTTTCGCAGTGATGGCAGGATTAAATGTCGTACCTGTGACGGCTGCCATTGAAAATGGATTTGCTCTTCCCCCTGTTGAAGAAATTGAGAAAAAGATCACATCAAAGACCAAAGCCATTGTCATTTGCAACCCTGGAAATCCAACTGGATACTTGTATTCAAAGGAAGAACTCGAGCAACTGCGTGACATCGTAAAGAAGCACGATTTATTTCTGTTCGCAGATGAAGTGTACCGCGAATTTTGTTACGATGGTGCCATTCCATTTTCAACAATGAACTTAGAAGGCATTGAAAACAATGTCATCATGATTGATTCCGTATCGAAGCGCTATTCCATGTGCGGAGCGCGCATTGGTGCATTGATCACAAAAAATAAAGAAGTGATGGCCGCCGCATTGAAATTCGGTCAGGCGCGCTTATCTCCACCAACCATTGATCAAATCGCTTCAGAAGCGGCTTTGAACACCCCACAATCGTATTTTGATGATGTGGTGGCTGAATATGTGGAGCGCAGAAACATCATGGTTGATGGCTTAAATAAAATACCAGGCGTATTTTGCCCGAAGCCAAGTGGCGCATTTTACTGTGTAGCAAAATTTCCTGTTGATGATGCAGAAAAATTCTGTCAATGGCTCTTGGAAGATTTTTCTTTTGAAGGTCAAACCGTGATGATGGCGCCAGCCAATGGATTCTATTCAAGCAAAGGCCTTGGTCAGCAAGAGGCACGCATTGCCTATGTGTTAAATCAAGATGCGTTGCGCAGTGCGGTGAAGTGCTTGGAAGAGGCCTTGAAGGTGTATCCGGGGAGACGGGATTAGGGATATTAAGACATCAAGATTTTAAGATTTCAGGACAACTTCTTCGCTCTTTGAGCTTCGAAGTTTGAAAGACAAGGGACTTTTGGACAAGAGACAAAGGACTGGGTTGTTCTTCGTAACTCGTCATTTGTAACTTGTAACTAAATGACAAGGGACTTTTGGACAAGAGACAAAGGACT
>CALPWQ020000080.1 GCA_943327315.2 Chitinophaga pinensis | reverse complement strand
TGTAGCCCAACAATGCTGATAAGTGCCACAATCAAAGCTGTCGCGCGCAAAACACTAAAAATCGAATTCTCTAAAGTCCTGTATCCTACCACCTGATCTAACTGCTATTCGAGTGCAAATGTACGACGGCTTTTGTAAGTTTTGGTTATTTAAGGGTTAATAAATCACGGAAAATTAAATTGTATACTTATTGTGTTTTTTTCAATTTATCGAGATCTTAATATTAAAATATTTGATTTATTTGTGCAATTTTGTTCACGTGTAATTTAATGTAATAAACTATGGATTTATCTAATTTTTCTTTGTTTCCTTATGAAAAGACTCATCGTGAAACAATTGAACCTGCAATTGAACATTTCAAAGAAACACTAGGCGAATATGGTATCGAAGTTAAATCTGAGTCTTTAAATTACTTTCCACACGGACATGAAAATGTTGAAAGTAATCGGGACAGATTTAGTAAAATATTAAATGAAATGCTTTTAAATTCAGAATTTGATGGAAAATTGACAAACATCCCAAAAGGGAATTGGGTATCTGTGTCTAAGGATTTTTTCGATGTATTGATTCATCTCCACGAAGGAACAACTTATTTTCATATTGTTTACAAAATGGCTTGGGGTGAGTTTCTTGGTAAGACCCCAAAATTACTTTTTGAGAAAAAAGTAGAACAATATATGAAGCCGATCAAATTTGGCTATGTTACGGAAACAATTCCAACCTTCGAATGCGGTTCTAACAAAATTTCAGCTCAATTGAATCATTTTTTTGTTGAGTATTTGAAATTTTATAAATTACATACGAAGGGTTAAGTATTAAACGGAATTGTGACTATTAATATTTCAAGGAGCATGAATGCTCCTTTTTTTTGACCCACAGGGCTTCCTGGAAATCGTTCCTCATCCGGGATCGGTGTTCTCGCTAAGTTTTCTCAAACAAAAAAGGAGCACTTTCGTACTCCTTCATTTTGTTGTTGACCCACTAGGGCTCGAACCTAGACTCTTCTGAACCAAAATCAGACGTGTTGCCTGTTACACCATGGGTCATTTTGGATTGCAAATTTAGAAACAAAATTTCAATTTGCCCATCCTTACCAAGAAAAAAATCTTCACAACAGATGAATAGTGAGAATGGAGCATAGAATATGGAGCTTTGATCAAATCATCCGAAGTATGAACAAAGCTCTAAAATCTAAACATAATTACCTCAAAACTCAAAACTCGTAACTCGTAATTTGACACTCGTAACTTGTTTAGAAGTCCATTGTCCTTCAGCGCAGCGAGTCTACCGTCCTAAAGTCTTCATATCTTAGAATCTTGACGTCTTTTTCTGAACATAGACCGCTTCGCTGATGGAGCACAGAACATGAATCAACTCAGCCGAAGATTGATTCGAGTCCTAACATCTTAACATCTTAACATCTTGATGTCTCATTTTTTCACATTTCAACACAAATCGGGTGGGATATATTCTTAAATTCGCACCTACAAATGACTTTACAAGCCCAACCTGTGTTGGCCAAAATAGATTGAATATGACGTACAAAAAATGGAATCAGTATCTCGGATGGTTTGTGTTTCTTATTGCAACAGCAGTATACTTTATAACAATTGAAGACACTGTGAGCTTGTGGGATTGCGGTGAATACATCACCGCGGCCTACAAATTAGAGGTAGGTCACCCTCCTGGCGCACCACTTTTTATGGTACTTGGACGCTTATTTACTTTCTTCGCTGACCCGACCGATGTGGCGGTTTGGATCAATAGATTGTCGGCGCTTTCGAGTTCATTGACGATTCTTTTCATGTTCTGGTCATTGACGCTTCTGGTGAAAAAGATGGTGCTCCGCGATAAAAATGAAATGTCAGCAGGAGATCAAATAGCCATCTTCGGAAGTGCAATTATCGGTTCTTTGGCCTACACATTCTCTGATTCATTCTGGTTTTCGGCAGTTGAAGGGGAGGTGTATGCGATGTCATCATTGTTTACAGCAGCCATCTTCTGGGCCATCTTGAAATGGGATGAGGAAATGGCTGAGGTGAAAAACGGGAAATTGTCTGAGGAATACTCCCCGAATCGTTGGTTGTTATTGATCATGTTCTTGCTTGGCTTGGCGATTGGAGTCCACCTTTTGGGAATCCTCGTGGTACCGGCAATTAGTTACATCATCTACTTCCGACACGTGGAAAAGGCAAGTTTGAAAGGAATTATTCTCACAGGGATTTTGTCTATCGCAGTCCTCGGATTCATTCAAGAAGGCGTTATTCCTGGGTCAATTGCCCTAGCATCCGCTTTTGAGGTGACCTTCAGAAATAGCTTTGGCCTTCCTTTTAACTCGGGTGCGATTTTCTTCCTGATTCTTCTTGTAGCAGCTTGTATCTGGTTGCTGAGGTTTGCTGCACGAAAAGGAAATGCCATTGTTTACAACGCGACAATGGGACTGGTTTTGTTGATGATTGGTTTCGGTTCGTTTGCGATCATCGTGATTCGTTCAAATGCAAATACGCCATTGGATGAAAATGACCCTGAAAACTTGGTTACTCTGCATGCTTATTTGAAACGTGAACAATATGGATCTGCGCCAATATTGACAGGTCCACATTGGAACTCTCAGGAAAATGACGGCGAATTGTGGGACTCTCGTTCACCGTTCTTTTTGCGTCGTTTTGTTGTCATCAAAGGGGATAAGGAGGTGAAAGCTTTCAAATCAGAAAAGGCAGCAAACGATTTCGTTGCAAAGAATGGAGGATTCATTGAGGAGAAATACTTTGAGTCGAATGCGGAAGATCGCCTTAACAGCGTAAAAACATATTCACAAACTACCATATTCCCAAGAATGTATTGGGATGTGGAGCAACAACGCATCGATGGATACATCAAATGGTCGGGGTATGATGCGGAAGATGGTACAGCCACAGAAACAGGACGTGATGGCAAACGTTTGCCAACCTTCGGTGAAAACATCACCTATTTCATGCGCTATCAGGTGGATTGGATGTATTGGCGTTATTTCATGTGGAACTTCGCTGGACGTCAAAATGACATTCAAGGGCACGGCGATAATATGCGTGGGAACTGGATTTCTGGTTATAGCATGATCGACAATTCCCGTCTTGGAGACCAAGGAGAAAACGCCCCTTACTTTACATCACAGAATCCAACAAACAACAAATTCTTCTTGCTTCCTTTGGTTCTTGGTCTTATCGGACTCTTCTTCCACTTTTACCGCGCTCCAAAAGATGCATTTGTGCTGTTCTTGGCCTTCTTGTTTACTGGTGTGGCAATTGTGGTGTATTTGAACCAAAAACCCTTCGAACCGCGCGAACGAGATTATGCCTTTGCGGGTTCGTTCTATTTCTTTGCCATGTGGATAGGGATTGGGGTGTATGCACTCTATGAAGCCTTTATGCGATTTACAAAGAATGATTTTAAAAAGGTGATGATTGCCTTTGGTGCGGGATTGCTTTTCTTCGCTACATTGGACATGGGAAGCGATGTGTCCATGCCTATTACGATGACGTGGATTATGACGGCGGGCTCAGGTGCCGCAGCCATCGGATTGATGATGCTCTTGAGACGAACAATGGATAGTGCCACAAATGGAGCGGTGATTGCAACGCTTCTTGGGCTCTTCGTTCCATTAATCATGGGAATGCAAGGCTGGGATGACCACGACCGTAGCTTAAAAACATCGGCGCATGATTTGGCTTACAACTATCTAGAATCTTGTTCGGAAAATGGAATCATCTTCACCAATGGGGACAACGATACCTTCCCATTGTGGTACATGCAGGAGGTGGAAGGTGTACGCACTGATGTGCGCGTATGTAACTTGTCGCTCATGCAAACAGATTGGTACACCGAACAAATGATGATGCGTGCCTACACTTCTGATCCTTTGCCTATTAAGTTCCGTGAAGATCAAATTCTGATGTCGGCTGGTTTTACAGATCAGGTCTTGTTCACCAATCTGATCGAGATGTTCTACTTGAATGCAAAGCCGAACCAAATCAAAGAGGTCATCGCCATGCGGGCCAAGAACAATGCGCCACAGGTAGCACAAGCGATCATTGCGCTTGAAACGAAGTTGTCACCTATCTTGATGACGATTGGTGTTAAAGATGCGAAGTATGCTGACCGCGTTGAAAAACTGAAAATCACGTTGACCACAAAGTCAGGAAAGAATGCCGTAGAGGACATTTACGCGAAATACCAAGCGTCGATGGAATTGATGTCAGCCATTCAAAATGAAGTGTTGACAATCGGTGAAGCAGAGTCAAAACTATTGCAGGAAGCGATCTTCGGTTTTGAAGAATCTTGGGATTTTGCCAACATCAACGACATTATGGCCTTTGTGCGCAATGACGATAACATCGTGTTGTTCAACGAACGTCAAATACGTGTGTTCCCAAGTACAGGTTTTATTCTTCCTGTAAATGCGGAAAATGCAGTGAAGTCTGGATTGATTACGAAAGCGGAAAAACAAAGCTGTTTGAAGGAAATTCGTTTCAAAATGGATGCTCGTGCCTTGACACGTGAACAAGTCATGATGTTGGATGTGATTGCAAACAACGATTGGAAACGTGGGATCTTCTTTTCAAGTCCGGGTGGATCGGATGTGTCTTCGGCACTTTACCGCCAAGGATTTGTGAAGCAAAACGGTATGGCCTTCGAATTGAGTCCTTTGAGCGACAAAATGAACCGTTACAACGAAGCGAAAATGTACAAAAACCTGATGGAAACATACCATTATGGTCAGATGAATAATCCCGATGTCATTACAGATTATTACACACGTCGTCATACAGTTCAGTTCAGATTGCATTTTGCTTCCTTGGCCAACTACTACTTGGAGAAGGTTGACATCGAGAAACGTGATTCGTCCAATATCGGTTTGTACCGCAGAGCGGGAAGAAACAAGGAAGCCGACTCTTTGGTGAAGTTGTTTGAAATAAAATACAATGGTCCTTTGTCTAAATTGAACGAGCGAGCAAAAGGTTACCGTGCAAGGGCACTGAAACTGATCAATCGTTCGTTGGAGGTAATGCCTGCTGAAATCGTCATTGACTACGGTGAACCACAAGAAACCCGCGAAGAATACCGCAATGGTGGATTGGTGTTTAATGCATGGTCGGATGGAATCTTGCACGAATATGTGGGTATTCTCTTCCGTGCTGGGGATAAAAAAGGTGCGGAGAAACTGGCGGCTACTGTTGCTGGTCAGCTTGAGTCTATCTTTATGTATTTCGAGATGAGTGACGTTCATTTCTCTTCAAACCCTGAAAATTTAGGTGATTTGTTTGCCGCCTTGGATGCGTACTTCAAATTGTACATCACCTGTTCAGATCCAGAATTTGGAAATAAATACAGTGCGGTCTCTAAACGACTGTA
Source organism: Chitinophaga pinensis (assembly GCA_943327315.2). GTDB lineage: Bacteria > Bacteroidota > Bacteroidia > Flavobacteriales_D > Crocinitomicaceae > M0103. Next base: position 9,440 of record CALPWQ020000080.1, on the reverse strand, counting down.
TGGTAAAATCAACACCTTGTACAAAACATCATTCCCGTCTATCTATGACCGTTTGGAAGCGCTTGCAAATGATAACGGCGAAAGCACAAGCCCAGGATCACAGCAAGGTATGTACGCGGCTCGTTTATCGAAAATGAAGGATCTCATTGATGCGGCCGGTGTTCATTTCGGATTCTTGAAGCCAACAGGTCCGCCAGCAATGGGCAACGGCCAACAAGGATTGGATCCAGAGATGGAAAAAATGCTTCAACAACAGCACATGGTAGATACCGCTAAGCCTTAAAAGGTATGCTCATATTTAGAACCCCACATTTTTTTCGTTGGATATTTCCGAAAAGAATGTGGGGTTTTTCATGCCATGAAAAAACCGTTTATCTTACCTTCGATGACGGACCACTGCCAGAAGTGACGGATTGGGTACTCGATTATTTGCAGCGTGAAGGTATTCGTGCAAGCTTTTTTTGCCTCGGAAAACATGCCATTGCCAACGGAAGTATTTTTGAAAAAATCAAAGCCCAAGGCAATGCCGTCGGAAATCACAGCTTTTCCCATGAACATGGATTAAAGGTTACGAAAGTAGCTTATCTTGACTCCATCGAAAGGGCCAACGAAGTCATACAATCGAACTTGTTTCGTCCCCCCTATGGCAGAATGCCGCGGTCCTATGATCGCTCCTTGGACAAGTACACGATTGTGATGTGGTCTTGGTTGTCCTATGATTTTGATGCACGTGTGCCGGTCGAAAAAATAGTGAATAGCGCCAAGAAAATACGGAGTGGTGACATATTGGTGTTTCACGACAATCAAAAGTCCTTCGAACGCTTAAAAATCATTCTGCCCCAAGTGGTTCAAATGCTGAAGGAGAATGGTTTTTCTTTTGAAATAATTCAATGAATTGAGACAAAAGACCGCTTACGCTGAATGACAATAGACAAAAGACTTCAAAAGAGTTACGAGTTTCAAATTACGAGTTTTGACTTAAGATGATAAGATTTTAGGATTTTGTTCAATCTTCGGTTTGGTTGAATTTTGTTGCTTCGATTACGCAAAGGGATCAAAAAACAAATCGCCCTGGGTATCAAATTCTTTTAGACATCAATATTTCATGACAATGAACATTAGGATTTGACCATTCTTACCAACTCGTCACTCGTAATTAATAACTCGTAACTAAATAAGTCTATTGTCTTTGAAACTTCGTAGCTCAAAGAGCGTAGAAGTGTCCTTTGTCTTTCAGTCTTTTGTCACTTGTCTTTCAAACTTCGAAGCTCAAAGAGCGAAGAAGTGTCACTTGTCTTGACATCTTAAAATCTTAACATCTTAAACTCTCTTCCGCTTGTACACAGGCACCGTCGAACACGGTTCGCCATACATGATACTTTGCACCAAGGGCTGAAGAAATTTTACCATTTCAACCATCGCAAATTCCGGTGACCCAATATCTGAACACCCTTTGATGATTACTTTTCCATCAATAAACTGAGCAGGGTCTTGTGCGACAATTGCCTTGTGAATCATGGTGCGGTACAATTCGTCTTTTTGACCAATGTGGATGTCACTTGCTATACCTTCAAGTGCACTTGCCACAAGCATGTAGGCCCAAGTGGGTACAATGGCATCTGCTGAACAGTGCACGAATACGGCTTTATCCGTGTAAAGAGTCCATTCATTTTGCTTGATCCAGTCTCTGAAATCTTTCTCTCGAATGACCAATCCCTGCCACAATTGTGCGGCAAGATCAAGCTCAACAAGTTCATTCTTCGGCTTAAAATCGGCCAAATCAAGCTGAATCAATCCGCTCTCTGCTACTTTATTGATGATTTCTTCCATGGTGCAAAATTACGCAATCGCTCGTTGATGTGCCATGTTGTGTTGATTCTCTTTAATTTTAGAAAAAATAGTTCATGCGACATCTTTTCATTGCTGCACTTCTAGCACTCACAGTTACTTCGTGTTCTGACAAATCATCAACCCTTACAGGCAGATGGGAATTGGATGAAATCGATTACTCGGAACATTACAAAAGCATTCCAGAGGAAGCGAGGGAGATGATTCGTGCAGCCATGAATAAAGCATTCAAAAAACTCAAAGGAAAAACATTCTTTACCTTTTCGGAGAATGAAAAATTGACCTTGGAGGCACCAAACTTCTTAAATAAAGTGAAAAGAACGAAGGGCAATTGGAAAATGAATGATACTCAAGATTCTCTGCGTATCATTATTGCCGACGAAGTGGAGAATTACAGAATCGTTCAAATCAATGCAGACAGTCTGATTTTGGCCACATCTGAAGTTCCAGCCCGAACCTTGATATTATTGAGGAAGTATTGGAAAGACTAAAAGAAACGACATCTTGTCATACTTTTCGCGTGGGCATAGCTTTTGACAAAGGCCCGGCATGAATGAAAAAAAACATCCCTTTGGTTCGTCATTCGAAGCATTTTTCTATCCTACGCTACTCCTGTTGAGCATGTGGTTGGTGTTTTGGGCGGAGCACCTTTTTCGGTACGATTTCCATCTCTTAGGTGTCTTGCCCCGCAGTTTGGAAGGAATCAAAGGAATCCTTTTCATGCCGTTTATTCATTCGGCCTATGACATTGCACACATTGTGAATAATTCTATGCCTGTATTCTTCTTGTTGGCGGCACTTATTTATTTCTACCGAGACATTGCCCTCCGTGTTTTTCTTTTTGGGTGGTTGTTTACGGGGGCATTTCTATGGATGTATGCCCAGAACAAAGGCGCTTATCACATCGGAATGAGCGGAATCATATACATGCTGGCGGCCTTTCTTTTCACTTCAGGGGTGATTCGAAAATTTAAACCCCTTCAAGCCATTTCGCTGTTTATCATTTTTGCCTATGGCAGCATGGTTTGGGGGATCTTTCCGTTAAAAGAGCATGTCTCTTGGGAAGGACATTTTGTAGGTGCAGCGAGTGGAATATTACTGGCCTTTGCCTACCAAAAGCATGGGCCACAGCGGCCAAAGTATCAATATGAAGTGGAGAAAGAAATGGGAATCGAACCTCCCGATTTTGAAGCTGAATTGAATGAACGCATTCGTTTAGCAGCGCAAGCTGAGGTAGAGCGCTCGCGACAAGAAGCGGGATTCAGCATCGTGTACGATTATGTCTCGAAGAATTCAGATCTTACTCCGGACGAAACACCTCCGAAATAGTACATGTTCCGCTCGATAAATGCGCCCACTCATCCAAATGAACATCCAAGGTCAGTAGGGTACATGTGCTCAGGTGAAGATAGGAATTGGTGAGGAATGAGGCCAAATCTGAAAGCCCATCATTGTGTCCAATTAAAAGGATCGTGCAATCACCCTGCTGCTTACAAAGTTGGCTTAGCAAGGTTTCTCGATCGGCGAGATACAAGTCATGATGAAACATACAGGAACTAAGGTCATTCTTTTGCCGAAGAAAATCAAAAGTCTGCACCGTGCGTATGGCATCCGAACAAAAAACAGCAGTGTCGCTTAAATCAATGTTGGTAAGGTGAGCCGCCATGGTCTTTGCTTGGACTTGGCCTTTTGGCGCCAATTGGCGGTCGAAATCAAGCCCTGTATCGGATTGTTTCTCGGTTTTGGCGTGTCGGAGCAGCATCAGTTTCAACATTCTACAAGGTTTTTTTTAAATTTACCGCAACAATGTTTAAATATAAGAAAGAGATTTTGATTTATTTGGGCTGCTTTATCTACTTTTAACTGACTAAAAACCTGCTCGAATGAGAAAAGTATTACACATCTTCACGCTTTTGTTCGCCTATGTTGCGGCATCGAATGCACAAATCACCATCACATCTGCGGATATTGCAAATGGTGGTGATACCGTTCGAATGAGCACGCGTACAGATTTTCCGTTTGATTATACTACCGCTGGACCAGGAATGACTTGGGATTTTTCTGGATTAACGCCAACTGCGCAGATTGTAAAAGAGTTCGGGTCGATTTCAACGGCCGGATTGCTTTGTCAAGTGCAAATGGGTGCTTTCGCACCTGCGGCTTACCAAGCAACCTTCTTTGTTCAATCCAATAATCTTCCTCTAGATCAGGCATCTGCCTTTTTACCTGTGACCATCGACGCCGTAAATGAGTTCGATAAGAAAACAGCTACGGCACTCACAAGTGTCGGACTGGGCTTATCCATTCAAGGGAATGAAATCCCTTTCCGTTCGGATACCATCGAAACGATTTTCAACTTTCCAGTGGCTTTTGGCGATGCTGGAAATTCAAATGGGTATACAAACATCGATTTGACACAGTTTACGGATGTACAATGGAAACAGTACCGCACAAGAAATACGGTAGTGGATGGCCACGGAACAATCATTACCCCCTTCGGAACATTTAATGCCCTCCGCGTAAAACATGACATCACAGAATTGGATTCCATTTATTTGAATGTTGGATTCCCATTCTGGTTGCCCATCCCACAAACATTCGTGGAATATGAATGGTGGACAAATGGTCAAAAAGCGCCTGTGCTCAAAGTCGTTACGAATTCAATTTTTGGCAATGAAGTGATTCGTTCTGTCGAATACCGTGACGTAAATCGCTATTTAGATGCTGGTGTTTCGGAGGCAACAGTTGCCATGAATGTCTATCCCAATCCTGCATCCGATGAGTTGACCGTTCAAGCGGCTGCCAACATCGAATCTTTGCGTATTTTCGATCAAAATGGCCGTTTGGTGATGGAGGAATATCATCTTCAAAGTCAAACTGCGTTGATGAACATCGCTGCCTTGCAGACGGGTTCGTATGTACTTGTTATGACATCTGCCCAAGGCCTCGCACATACTACTTTCGTGAAAAAATAGGCTGCCAACCTGTTTCGTCGTATCTTTGTCAAAAGCAGATCGGTCTATCGCTGTTCGTCGCAAGACGGAAAGAGGAAAGTCCGGGCAGTATAGAGCGCCGTACTTCCTAACGGGAAGGTCTTACAGGGGCGACCTTGTGGGAACAGAAAGTGCCACAGAAAGGAAAACTACCTCGTTTACGGGGAAAAGGTGAAAAGGTGAGGTAAGAGCTCACCGCTTCCGCAGCAATGGGGGAGGCAAGGTAAACCTTACGGACTGAAAGACCATGTATACCGGGGCTTGAGGGCTGCTCGCCTGATCCCGGAGGGTAGGTCGATTGATCCTGCACGTGAGTGTAGGACTAGATAAATGATAGGCATCTGCCTCGGCAGAAACAGAACCCGGCTTATAGATCTGCTTTTTTTTTTCGACGTGGTATTCGCTGTCACACTCAACCTCACACGGCTTTTTTTAAACGGGGAATTTCCGCATCACGCGATCCATCCACGGAAACATCTTAGGTCCTGCGTTTTGATACGGGTATGGACTCTTGTTACGCGAAACGACAGGGTAGGTGCCCAAACGGTTGTTCAAGCGACGATTGAAAGGTACGTTATATAAATAGTCCAAGAGAACAGTGGCATTGGTGAAGTTTCGCGCATGACGAACAATTCCAAAGCGAACAGGTTGATAGTAACTCCCCCCATTTTGTTGGTTGATGAATATCGGCGTTTCAAGGGCATAGTTTTTTTCCAACTTTTCCTTTCTTGAGCTTGTGTGGGAATAAAGGCTGAGCAAGCAAGTCGCACGTCCTGTACTGTCGCTGGCTACTTCTGTCGTTGTGTTCTGATTTATAAAGTCGCGTTTCCAAGCCTGAAAACTGTATTTTTTTTTCTCCTTCATTCGTGCCTTAACCGCAGAAAGCAATGGGTTGAAATCGATAGAAATCACAAGATCTGTAGTCCATGGTGTTTGCCGAAGGTCAGCTAAATCGATTTGCTTGTTGGAGGAATCTCTCACGGATTTTAAGATAACATAAGGATCTTGTCCTACCGTGAAATAATCCAAGGACTGGATAGCTAGTGGAAGGCTATTCACCCTGCTTTTGAGGATATGATTGCGTTGAATCTGCGCTGATTCATTACCGTAACGCAGCAACACCGCATCAATTTCGGTGTTTATTCCTTCTTTTTTCAATAAGGAATAAATGGAGTCGGCGGATAGTTCGACAATCTGTACCTCGATGTGATGGTATTTTTTAAAACTCTTGAAAAGTCGCTCGTCTTCTTTGGTCAGACAGTCCGTTGCGAGCACAATGCGCTGCTGCCGTGATGGACGCGCTTCTCCCGGACTACAGCTGTAGAGCGCAAAAAATAGAAAAAGCATGGATGTCCAACGGTAAAAAGGCATGGTACAAAGATATTCAAGTTCGGTGTGACGCGGACGTTCGACTTTAAATATTTACCTTTACGGCAGACACAAACACCGTGAGCGAGAAAACACCCACCCAACCAACGAAAAAGATTGCGACGCTAATTACCGATTTGAAGTCGGGAAACGCAAAAAAAATAAGTACAGCCTTAAAAACTCTTGAGGCATCAGGAAATAGTCAAATTCTTGAGCCATTGGCTGAGGTGTTGATGGACAAGAACGTGGCAGATTCACACAAAGAAATCGTGGAGTTCCTTTCATCAATGAAAGACAGTTCAGCCATCGATGAAATGATGCGTCTGCTTGGTGAAGCGCGTTTTATGAGCATTCGTCAGGCATTGTTGACGAGCATTTGGAACAGCCCCTTGGATTACAGCTATTACCTACCTGATTTCGTGGACATTGCCGTTGAAGGAAATTTTATGGAGGCGATGGATTGCTTGACCATCATTGAAAACATGGAAGGGCCATTCGAAGAACGACATGTCTTAGAGTCTCAACTGTTCTTGCGTGATTACATCGAATCAAAGGAGCAGAAAGATCCACAGAAGCAGCATATTATGAGCGAGATTGCGCTCTTCATCAAGGATTTGAATGACGGTGACGATGATGGAATCCGATCATTCATGGATGAAGACGAGGATTAATTAACGCTCCCAGCCAAAGCGCTCGTTTAGAATCGCATTTGTTTTGGCAGCAAAATCTTGATTGTGATTTTTATCCAATACTTCTCCGATGAATGCCTCAACCAACAAGTTGCGCGCTGAACGTTCAGAGATCCCTCGCGACTGCAAATAGAACACAGCTTCTTCATCCAATTGTCCTGTCGTTGACCCATGTGAACATTTCACATCGTCAGCATAGATTTCCAATTCAGGTTTTGAATTCACAGCTGCAGTATCCGTCATCAGCACATTGCCATTGGATTGGAATGCATTGATTTTTTGAGCATCTTTTCGGACAAATACCTTTCCGTTGAAAACCGCTGTTGCTTGCTCATCAATCACCCCTTTGTACAATTCATTCGAGTTGCAATGGGGCATCATGTGGTCAATAACGGTATGGTTGTCGGTATGTTGATTTCCCTTTAACAAGTATGCGCCGTATAGATTTGTCTCACAATTTGTTCCATTCACACGAACACGCACATTGTTACGCACCAAGGTTCCATTCAAGGTTACCGTATGCATCGTAAACACAGAATCTTTATCTTGTATGATTTCCTCTGTACAGATCTGAAAATTTCCTTCCTCTTCCGATTGCAATTTTTGCAAAGTAAAATGAGCGCCCTCACCCACATGAATTTCAGTTACGGCGTTGAGAATCGATTTTTCCGCACCTGCTGCCCAAGTTCCTATAGTCAATTCTGCCTTCGCGAATTTACCGACATGTACAAGCAGACGAATTGTCGCTGAACATTCCATTTGAGTCAATAAATGAATCAATTCAATCGGTGAATCTATTTGGGCTTTATCCGCGATCTGAATGAAAATCCCTTCTTGTAAATAGGCCGTGTTTAGAGCATTGAAAGGTTCGTTTTCTAAGGTAAGCAAGCTTCCGATGTGTTGCAATTCTTCAGCACTGCATTCACTAAATCGCTTAATCGTAAGTCCTGAAACAGTCTCAAATCGCGTAGCATTTAAGTGAATAGCACCATTTTCAATCACGATACGGTTCCCTGTTGAATGAATGGCGAATGGAGTGCTGTTGACTCCGTCATGAAGCGCTGCCAAGGTTGGACTCAACTTCGAAAGCTTGGTCAATCGGGTATATTTCCATGCTTCAGAGCGTGTTGTCGGAAATGACTTTCCATTTAGCTCATTCAACGATGTAGTGATGAGGTTAGTGGGCAATGAAATTTCTGTTTGACGCAGGTGCTTCGTAAACGATGAAAGTGTGCGGTCGGTCTGTGTTTCACTCATGAGTTCAGCCATTATTTCTCTTCTTGTTCCGCTTTGATCCAATCGTAACCCTTTTCTTCCAATTCCAAGGCAAGTTCTTTTGGACCAGACTTTACGATGCGGCCATTGTAAAGGACATGCACAACATCCGGAATAATGTAATCGAGAAGGCGTTGGTAGTGCGTGATGACAATCGTCGCATTTTTCTCCGAACGCAATTTATTCACACCGCTGGCAACAATGCGCAACGCGTCGATATCAAGCCCTGAATCTGTTTCATCCAAGATCGCCAACTTTGGATCAAGCATCGCCATTTGAAAAATTTCATTGCGTTTCTTTTCACCTCCTGAAAATCCTTCATTGACAGCTCGAGAAGCGAGTTTAGGATCTAGTTCAACAATCGCTGATTTTTCACGCACCATGGCCATGAAATCTTTCGCGGAAATGGCCTCTTGACCTCTGTACTCACGAATTTCATTCAGTGCAGTGCGCAAGAAGTTCACGTTTGAAACTCCTGGTATTTCTACTGGATATTGAAAAGCGAGAAACATGCCTTCGCGGGCACGGTCTTCTGTGGAGAGTTCCAATAAATCAACACCATCAAAATCGACTGAGCCCTCAGTGACTTCATAGTCTTCACGACCGGCAAGAACAGAAGCAAGCGTGCTTTTTCCGGCGCCATTTGGTCCCATGATGGCATGCACTTGACCTGCGGGCACCTCAAGATTTAATCCTTTCAAGATTTCCTTTCCGTCGATCGATGCGTGTAAATTCTTAATTGTAATCATGTATATTTTTTTAAATCGAAATGTCTTTTTTAACCTACTGAACCTTCTAGGCTGATGGCCAGTAATTTTTGTGCTTCAACAGCAAATTCCATCGGTAGCTGATTGAGCACCTCTTTACAGTATCCGTTGACGATCAGGCTAATGGCCTTTTCTTCACTGATGCCTCGCTGCAAGCAATAGAAGATTTGATCTTCCCCAATTTTTGACGTTGTTGCCTCGTGTTCAATCTTTGCCGAACTGTTCTTGCACTCGATGTAGGGGAAGGTGTGTGCCCCACATTCGTCGGTCATCAACAAGGAATCACATTGTGAAAAGTTTCGTGCGTTGTCCGCATTCTTGTGAATTTGAACCAATCCACGGTAGGAATTCTGAGATTTTCCTGCAGATATTCCCTTCGAGATGATGGTGCTTTTGGTATTCTTACCCAAATGAATCATCTTCGTTCCGGTATCCGCTTGCTGGTAATTGTTGGTTACCGCAACCGAATAGAATTCACCAATTGAGTTGTCACCTTTCAG
>CALPWQ020000079.1 GCA_943327315.2 Chitinophaga pinensis | reverse complement strand
TAAGTTTACAGAGATTCGACCCCGATGGGGTCATAAAATAATCAGAATGAATAGAGCGCGAGTCAAATATAATCGTAGATTATTAAGTAACTTTAAGATACGGAGAGTAACATTTTTTCTTCTAAGTATCAATCCCTAATTTTTATTGACTTTAATCGGGTACTTCCTTTTTAGAATCGCACAAATTTATGCGTAGTCCCCAGGTTTTGGTCTTGATCCCTAAAACTCGCTCTACAAAGAAAAAATGTTTTAAGCAAAAAAAAGGAAGCTTTCGCTTCCTAAATTCTGTGGGAGATGAGGGGTTCGAACCCCCGACCCCCTGCTTGTAAGGCAGGTGCTCTGAACCAGCTGAGCTAATCTCCCGATAATAAATAGCGTTTGTCGTTTCAAACGCGAGTGCAAATATAATGAGCTTTTTGAATTCTGCAATTGAATAATCAAAAAAAAAAACGCTTGCATACATTTTTCAAGTTACTTAATTATGAAAATAAACCAAATACGACATCCACTGTGCGTTAACTTGCGAGAAATAAGTAAATTCATACACTAAAATTTTACTATGCGTCACATACTGTTGCTTTCATTGCTATTTACTACTGCTGTTTACGGACAAAAACGATTGATTCGTGAAACCTCTTCGGAGATCATTACTACAGCCTATGCGCTGCAGGAAAAATCGGAATACGAAAAAGCCATTGAGGAATATTCAAAAGTAAGCGTCAACGATACAAATTATGCAATCGCCCGTTACGAAATGGGGACATGCTACCTTGAATTGGAGCAATTCGACAATGCAAAAAATGTGCTACGCGCCCTTATTGATGAGGAGATTCGCTTCGATTTTGAACAAGATGTATATTCGAACCTTGGCCTTGCCTTCAAGCGCGGCGGAGATACCGTGAAAGCTTTGGAAATATATACTGAGGGAATCAGAAAGTTTCCAATGGACTTTCGCCTTTATTACAACAGAGGGCTTACAAACGAAGCATACCGCAATTACCAGCAAGCGTTCGAAGACTTTATAGCATGTATTCAGCGCAACGTTTATTTCGCGCCAGGCCATTTAAGATTGGGAATCATGGCAGCACACGAGGAACATTATGCCGAAGCGACAATGGCATTGATCACTTACTTTGTCCTCGATCCAACAAGTGAACGTGCTGGAAGTGTGATGAATTTTATCGATGAAATTGCCGACGGGACATTTAACGCGGAACCTAAAGGAATCAAGTTTTCTGAAACCAATCCTTTTGAAGCCATCAACTTGCTGTACAAAAACCATGTGGCACTCGACAAAAAATACAAAGTGAAACTTTCCGTACCGACCTCTTATGGAAAACAATTGCATTTTGTGCTTACCAATTCCACCTACAATAAGGATGATCAAGATTTTTTCAATCAAATTTATTTACCTGTCTATCAGCAAGTGGTGAAAGAAAATAAATTGGATTACCTCATCTTGTTAAGTCTACTTTCAAGCGAGTCTGAAAGTGCTCAGAAAAAAATCAAGGCGAAAATTAATCCAATTAAAGAATTCATCGATTGGTACCGTCCCGTGTACAATGCAACAATTTCCAACCAGTATTTTACCTACGAAGGGAAGGTAGAGAAAATGTACATGGTGTATGAAGACTCTAGACTCAGTCATTACGGACCATTGGATGCTGACGATCAACCTCAAGGAAACTATTATTACTACCACGACAATGGCGCTCTTATGCTCAAGGCGCGCTTCGAACATGGAATTCCTGTTGGAACTTTCGAGTTTTTTAATTCAACAAACGACAAAATCTACAAGAAATTAAGCTTCATGGATGAGGAAGGTTCTCGTCGTGTTGAAGAGTTGTTCTATTACTCGGGAGAGCGTATGGAACGTTCCACGACACTCGACGAAACACTCATCGACACCTTGGTGACGTATTACCGCGATGGGTCACTTAAAGAAACAATCGCAGTGAAAGACGGCAAGCGTCACGGACAAGACATCGCCTATTTTCCGAACGGAAAAATTCGCTTCATTGGAAACTATGCCTTGGGCAAGGCAAATGGTGAATTCAAAAACTACCACCGGAACGGGAAAATTGAATCAGAATACACCTATGTCAATGATATTCAACAAGGAAAAAGAATCAATTATTATGCAGACGGAAGTATTCAATCGACCTACAACGTAAAAGATGACAACTACGATGGCCCTTACGAAGAATTCTTTCCAAACGGAAAACTAAGCGAAAAAGGAACATACAAAAAAGGGGTGTCTGTTGGAGAATTGAATTACTACTACACTAATGGCACCGTTGAAAACACGGTGACCTTGGATGAAAGTGGACGTGAAAATGGCAAAGGAACGCTCTACGACATCGACGGCAAAAAATACCATGAGACTGAATTCGTTTCTGGTGAAATCAAAGAAATTCGTTTTTACGACAAGAAAGGAAACATGTCGGTACTTTCTGAACGCAAAGGGAAAAAGTTGAACTACCAGATGAATTATCCAGATGGGAAAGTCAACATCACGGGAAAATATGACGGAAATAAAAAAGAAGGACTTTGGAAATACTACGATGAGTATGGCAATTTAAGCAAGACCGAAAAATATGTGGATGGACAAGTTTCTGACACCTTATTTACCTACTATGCCAATGGCAAAATACACAAGCACATCGAATTCGCTGATGGAATGAAAAATGGGGTGTACATGGAGTATTCGGTGTTTGGCGACCTCATAGAAGAAGGTTTTTATATCAATGACGACTTAGACCGTGAGTGGTACGAATATTATTCAGATGGCACAACAGAGAATGAATATTACTACCTAGACGGCGAATTGCATGGCATTCAGCGTACATTTTACATCAATGGGAAAGTTGAATACATTCAGGAGTACGACAATGGACTAGAAATTCTTCACATCTACAAGGATACCAATGGTGTCGTGAAAGACCGCTTAGGTGAGTACCACGGAGAGGTAAGTTTGAAAGATCCATCCAACAGCTATGTGAATTACACATCAACATTCAAGAATGGTGATAACAATGGAGTCATGACTGTTTATGGTCCAAATGGAATGATCTTAACACGCGGCTCTTATGAGAATGGTGTTCGCACAGGTCCATGGAAATGGTACTATACCAATGGCAAACTTTCTGAAGAAGCAACCTATGTGAATGGTGAAATGGATGGCTTAAACACAGAATACCACTCCAATGGGAAATTAAAATACACAAATACATTCTCTGAAGGCACACAGCAAGGAGAATTTAAAATTTACCATGAAAATGGGAAAGTAAAATTGGAAGGGACTTTATTGGATGGTGATCGCCATGGCAAAGCAACTTCATACACACCTGATGGAAGTGTCATGCTCATCCGAATGTACAACCAAGGAGTAATCGAAAGCTATTCCTATTTAGGAACGGATGGCAAAGCTGTCAACTTCATTCCGTTCACCAAAGAAGCAGATACGATGGTTACCTACCACAAAAATGGGAAACCAGCACTTCGTTGCAAACGCATAAATGGCATGTTGGAAGGTCCTTACATGAGCTATTATGAAAATGGCCAGATGTTCGAAAACGAAAACTTCATGTACGACGAGAACCACGGAAGATCTATCAATTACTACATGGACGGAAAAGTCATGGCAGATGTGATGTACGACAAAGGAGAAAAAGTTGGCATCGAGAAACTTTATTTTCCAAATGGGAAGATACATTCTGAGCAGCAGTTCGTATTGGGAGTGGCGCATGGCTCTTACAAAGAATACAGCGCTGAAGGAAAATTGATCTTAACAATTGAGTATTACGATGGCGAAATTATATCGGTCACTAAACATTAATTTTTACACAGCAACAGTGCTGGTCTTTGGATTGGCACCCCTTGTTTTTTCTCAGGATAAAGCAACGTTGGATACATACCGCGGTAAATATCCGACAGAGCAAGTCATTTTATTGAAAGATTCCAAAGTTGTACAGATCCAAAATGTGAAGGGTGAGCTTCGTGTGGTTGAACACATTCATGAGGAATACCTTATTCTAGACCAAAATGGCGGACAATATTTGTCGGAAGAGGCGATTGGCCATTCAAGCTTTGAGGAACTAAAAATCAATGAGGCCTATGTCATGGTTCCAGCTGAAAGTGGAACTAAAAAAGTGCAGGTAACCAACATTTCCACACGTGATGCGGAGACAGACCCGGGGATTTTTCACGATGACAACAAAGAAACGACACTGCTATTCCCTCGCTTAGAACCTGGAGCATTGAGAGTGTTGGATTATACCACGGTGACGAAAGAAATAAGATTCCCTTTCTCCTTTTATTTTTCCACGTTTTGCCCCATCGAAGAATCCATTTTCCGGATCGAAGAAGACACTTCCATTCACACAAACATCCATACCTATTTTACGGAAAAGATTGGTGTGAAAAAGGAGGAGATTCTGAAAAAAAACATGCGTACGACGGTATATACTGTGCAGAATCCTCCGGCAATGAAGTTCGAAGATGGAGCGCCTAACCTCAGCTATTTCACACCACATTTGATAGGTCAAATTGGCTATTACACCACTAAAAATGGCCGAGTTGACGTCGTTGGTGATTTGGATGATTTGTACGCCTGGTATTACACCAACATTCAAGAAGTCATCAATGAAGTGCCTTCCGAAGAAATTCGACGCATGTCAGATTCGTTAACCCGCAATATCAGCAGTGAACCTGAGAAGGTAAAAGCCATCTATTATTGGATTCAAAACAACATCAAATACATCGCCTTTGAGGAAGGTGTAAATGGATTCATCCCACGTCAACCTTCTGCCATCATTAAAAAGCGTTACGGCGATTGCAAAGACATGGCTGCCTTGATTTACAGCATGCTAAAATCTGTGGGAATAAAAAGTTACTTGACCTGGTTGGGTTCTCGCGATTTGCCTTACAAGTACACCGAAAATCCTTCTTCGTTTTGTGACAACCACATGATTAACACCTACAAGTACGAAGGCAAAGCTTATTTTCTTGATGCCACAAACAACTTCTTACCCATGGGTGAGGTGGCCTCTTTTACAATGGGGAAAGAAGTGTTCTTAAGTATTGATGAAAAAACGTATGAAGTGCTTCAAATGGAAGTACCTGCCCCATCTGCTACTCCTTTGATTGATACCACGTACATTCGAATTGATGGACGAAAATTAATTGGCGAAGCTCATACCCTTTTTGACGGCTACTATCAGCAATGGCTTCAACCTGCTATGATGTCCAACAAGGACGAGCCTGAAAAAGCAATTCAATCATTTACAGAAAAAGGAAATAATTCATACAAAGTGACCAAGGGAAGTATTTCGAATACGACAGATCGTGACAGGCCATGTGTTTTGAATTATGAGTTTACTGTTGACAACTACGCCACAACTCTAGACAATGAAATTTACATCAATATGGTGCTCGAAAAGGATATTTCAACGGGAGAAATGAAAAAAAACCGTGTTACTCCATACGAGTTTGAGCATAAATCTTCGGACCACTACACCGTCGTTCTTCAAATTCCAGAGGGCTATTCGCTTACCTCCCTACCGAAGGACAAATCATACACATCAGATATCGTAGACTTTTCCATAAAATACCGCGTCGAAGGCAAAAAAGTGTTTATGGATGTCACACTAGATATCAAAACAATCATGCTTCAACCGGCGGATTTTGCAACTTGGAATGAATACTTCAATACATCAAAAAGCGCTATGCTGCAGTCGCTTGTCCTTACAAAAAAATAAGACCATGAAATACTTTTCTCTACTTCTCCTCTTGCTTCCACTTTTAGCACAAGCACAAGATGCCGAGTCAACTCCTTATTACAAATCTTACGACTGGACCAAAGAGCCTCGGTCTTTTGAAATCTCTGAAGAGGAAAAGAAAAAAGATGAAATCATCCTTTTCGAGAAAAAAAGTGTGGAGTTTATCAATGTTGGTGATGAACTAAAGAAATACGTGCTCTTGCACCGCATCACTCGCCTCAATACAGATTTGGCCATAGAAAACAACAACACGTATTACTTGTCGAGTGATGAAGATCAGCAGATCAATAAATTGAAGGCACGTGTCATCAAACCTAATGGAGAAATGATTCAGGTTTCGCAGTCAGACATAAAAGAAGCCAAAGATGAAGACGGCAATGTAGAATACAAATATTTTGCTTTTGAGGGATTGGAAATAGGCAGCTATATTGAATACCTTCAGTATGGCGAAGAATATGCAGAGTTGTCTGGATCACGCATGTTTTTACAAAGTGAAAGCGAAAAGAAAACGATCGAAGCAGACATCATCTATCCTTCCTATCTAGAATTTCAGATTTACCCAATGAATGGATTGCCAACCTTCGAATTGGACGATAGTGATTCCCTTAAAACACGCATGCACCTCACCGTTAAGGACATGCCTGGTCTTGAAGATGAAGATTGGTCCGCATATTCTGCAAATCTTCAAAAATGCTACTTTAAACTAAGTAAGAATTTAGCCAGAGGGAAGGGTAATTTTTATACCTATACCGAAGTGGCCAAACAGATTCATGAGAACATGTTTGCCCCGCTAACGAAGAAAGAAAAGAAATTGGTGAACGCATTCATCGAAAAAAACACCAAAGGAGCAACGACAATCTTAGAGAAAGTCAGAGCCTTGGAAAATGCCATCAAACAAAACATCCCAACCGTTGAAATGAACTTTGAGAATGACGACAACATTGAATTCATCCTCACAAAAAAAATCACGAACGAAGACGGGATCTGCAAATTGATGCTCAATTGCTTGCGCGAAATGGGACTTGCAAATGAATTGGTCATTACAACAGACCGCACCGAAGAAACGTTTCTAGAGGAATTCCAAGGATACAACTTCCTACAAGAATATTTGATTTATGTCAAAGACGTGGACGCTTACTTTTCGGCAAGCATGTACTCCAGAATAGGGTATCCTCCTTTTGAATTTACCTACAACAAGGGTATTTTCATCAGTGAAGTTGTGGTCAATGGCTTTGCAGCGAGCGTAGCAAAGGTGAAATACATCAAAGGAACAGATTATTCTGCCTCCATCGATAAAATTGATACCGAAGTAAAATTCAACGATGACAACAATGGCTGTAAAGTAGAATTTACAAGGTCTTCAACGGGTTACAAGGCGCTCTTTTATCAATCTATAATTGATCTTCTAGATGAAGAACAAAAGAAAGAGATGAAGGAAGATTACATGAAGTACTTGGATGATGAATCAAGCACCTTGGAAAATATGGTCTTCGAAAACGACCATACCGCTGACTTTGGTGTGAAACCATTTATCGGAAAGGCTACTGTAATTTCTCCGGTATTTGTTGAACGTGCTGGGAATAATATTCTATTGAAGGTTGGGATGCTCATTGGACCTCAAGCAGAGATGTACAACGAAGCGGAACGCAAATTGCCTGTGGATGCCCAATACACTCGCGGCTACGACCGTACCATTGTCATCACTATTCCTGAAGGCTTTCAAGCAAAGAACCTGGAAGACTTAAAAATCAACTACACACCTGAAAAAGGAAATGGAACAGTTGGATTTACTTCTACCTATGAAGTCAAAGGCAATCAGGTCATTGTTTCAGTGAAGGAATGGTACAATACACACTTCTTTTCTGTTGAAGATTACCCATTGTACGAAAAAACAATGAACTCAGCAGCTGACTTCAATAAAATTGTATTGGTGCTTCAGGAAAAGAATTAGAAAGGATATCAAGATGTCAAGATTTTAAGACTTGTGTAATACTTCGAATTGCCGAAGGCATCGAATTACGTAGCATCAAATTTATTACTCCCAATTCGTAACTCGTAACTCGTAACTCGTAATTCATAACTCGTAATTAGTAACTCGTAATTAGTAACTCGTAATTAGTAATTAGTAACTCATAATTAGTAACTCGTAATTAGTAATTCGTAATTCGTAGCGCACTTTCAACTGCTGAACAAACTTTCGCGTGGTTATAGTGCTGTGATGCTTGTATTAAATCCTGCGCGCTCACTCGTTCTGGATTCTCGATAAAATTGGACATCGCATCGGCCAATGCGCGTGAATCCATTGGGGTAAAGAGCGTACCTATTTTTCCAAATTCCAAAATCTCTGGACTGCCTCCAGCATTACTCGCTAGAATGGGAGTACCACATGCCATGGATTCGATGGTCACCATGCCAAATGTTTCCGCTTTTGAAGCCATAACGAATGCATCCACGGCGCGAAAAAAAGTGGAGACATCAGAACGAAATGGACGAATAAAAACACGGTCATTCAGATTGTTGCTATCAATAAACTCGGTAATCTGTCGACTATACTCCTCCCCTTCTCCTAATGTCGGTTCTCCCAACAAGCACACCACACTGTTTGGATTCTGAGTCATCGCAAGTGCCTGTAGCAGCAACAATTGACCTTTTTGTGCATCAAAACGTCCCGCCAAGCCAAAGATTATTTTGTCCAAAGGAAGATCCATCTTTAACCTTGCCTCTGTTTTAGAAAGGGCTGAAGTCGCCTTAGCCAACTCCAAACCAGACGGAATAACGACTATTTTATCGTGAGAAAAACGCGTCATCGTCCTTACCTGATTGGCTAACCAGTTCAACGGACAAGACCACAAATCCAAATAACGGTAACGCAGCGTATGGAGTGCATGCGTCTTTTTTACACCCAACTGCATCTCCATGAAATAAGACAAATGAATGGGATTTGAGCAATGACGTTTCGCGATAACGGATACACTCAAGTCGCGCGTTTCTCTTAGTATCAAATGAGAGATTGCTTCACGTTCGAGAAGTTTAGCTAGGACTTTACCCGATTTAAAATCATAATACTTCTTGTGTCGAACAATTTCACAAGTCCTTAGTCTGGCAGACATAGCTGCTTTCATTACAGGCGAATCTTTAACCCCTAAAAACACCACAGCATGACCACGTTCCTTCATCCATAATGCATTTCTTAGTTGGTTCATTTCCAGTCCGCCCCAGCTCATAGAACTGCACAAATAGCCCAACTTATGATTCATTGTCCAATGTATTGAATTCCACTTCCTGTGCACGATTCGTTTTCAATCCTTTAAAATTGCGCAATGACCGCCATAAAAATACCAAAGCAATGAAAGAAATCACAGCTGCAACAAGGAAAGGAGCACCAAAGCCCCACCACGCATTGGGTGCAGAATTGCGCGTCGTTGAATAGATCCACATGTAAAATGGTGGACCAATGATTTCTGCCAAGCTCATGATACTGGTAAAAACACCCTGCAGTTCCCCTTGTTCATTTTGAGGTGTTCCGGCACTTACGATGGTTCGAATCGCTGGGTCAATAATTCCAGAAAATGAATAGGGTAAAATAATGAGATACAACATCCAACCATAAGGAACCATTGAAATCCCAATCATGACAAAAATCACGGTAAACAGCCCAAAAAACGCCGTTTTTTTCTCGCCCAACACACGGGTAAAGTAACCCGACAACCCACCTTGAACGACACCAAAACATACACCTACAAAAGCGAGGCTATAGCCGACATCTTTCTTAGACCAAAGGAACTTCTCCATGGTAAAATAGTTCCAGGTGTTGTGGATGGCCAAGTTTGCCATCATCACAAGGAAGGTCACAACAAAAAGATATTTAAGGTCCTTGAAGCGCGCCATCTGTTTAAATGCACCAAGCGGATTTGCACGTTTCAATTCAAATTTTCTACGTTGGCTAGGGGGCAAAGATTCCGTTAAAACAAAAAATCCAAACACAAAGTTCAGCAAAGAAAACACAGAAGCAACAAGAAAGGGAGCGCGCGAACCAAAATCAGTAAGCATGCCTCCAATTGCAGGACCAATGACAAAGCCAATTCCAAAGGCAGCGCCAATCAATCCAAAATTTCGCGCCGTCGTTTCAGGAGTAGAGACATCAGATATATAGGCTGCTGCAGTGGTGAAGCTTGCTCCAAAAATCCCAGAAATAGCGCGGCCGAGAACCAGCCAAAACAAATCTGGAGCGAAATACATGACCAAAAAGTCCAATCCCATCCCAAAAACAGAAATCAACAAGACAGGTCGACGTCCATAGCGATCACTCAAGTTCCCGATAAGTGGAGAAAATAAAAATTGCATAAAGGCATAAATCCCCATGACCCAACCAAAATAGATTGCTGAATCTTTTAAGGGAACATGCGCCGTCTCTGAGATCAATGATGGAAACGAAGGAATGATGATACCAATACCGATTGAATCAATGCAGATGGTGATCAAAATAAAGATCAAGGCCTTGTTCATGGTGCTATTCGTCATCGCTGCAAATTTCGTCAATTATTACACTCCATGACCAAAAGTCCAAATAATCTATAAATAGCTCATTTACACCCCAAAAAATCAAATTGGTAAACATTATGCTAATTTCAATCATATTTTAAATTGATAATTTCTTAACATGGTGAACGATTTTTTTGTTATTTAGCGCCATGAAAACTAAAATCTTATTCTCCGCATTTTTTAGTCTCAGTTTTCTTGGTTTTTCTCAAGTAGAACTCAGTGAGACATGCATCGCGAACATTTCTGTCATTGCAGATGAAGACAACTCCTACGAGGATTGGTTCGAAATCCGAAATCTATCAGGTGCCCCTGTTGACATCACTGGGTACGGATTGAGTGACAATCCTGGACAACCCTACAAATGGGTATGCCCTAATTATACCCTTGCTGCAGGTGAACACAAGTACATTTTTGCATCCGGCAAGAATCGTATTCCAACGATAAACCATTACGAGAGCATCATTTTGGCGAATCAAACATGGTCTTATTTGATTCCAACAGCAGAACCTGCATCAGCATGGAGGCTTCCAGGAACAACTTTAACGGGTTGGTCAACAGGAGCCGGAGGAATTGGATTCGGCGATGGTGATGATGGAACTACAATTCCAACAGCTATGAGTGTTTATCTTCGTCGCTCTTTTACACTTACTGATGTTGCAGATATTCAGCGCTTGATCCTACACATGGATTATGACGATGGATTTGTTGCTTACTTAAACGGAGTAGAGATTGCCCGCTCAAACCTTGGGACTGCTGGAACTTTAACACCATTCAATACATTAGCCACTAGCCACGAAGCATTAGGATACCAAGGAATGGCCATCGATGCCTTTGAAATTCCATCTTCTGTGTTTTCTTCTTTATTGGTTGCCGGTGAAAACGTCCTAGCCATTCAGGTGCACAATACAACTGCGGCATCTACCGATTTAACAAGTAATGCTTATTTGTCTGCGGGGTTTCTCTCTACAGCAGTAAACTTCTCTCCTACCCTGCCTTGGATGAACCTGAACGCGTCAACGGCATGGCACACCAATTTCACCATTAATTCTGGTGACAATTTGGTCTTGACCAACGCAGCAGGTATCACATTGGCGAATGTTGCTTTGACTCAGACACCATTGAATCACTCTAACAATTGGACAGGATCAGCATGGTGCATTAGCCCTACCCCAACTCCCGGTGCTGTGAACAGCGCATCTTGTTTTAGTGTTGTATTGAACAAACCGATCATTTCTAAACCTGCTGGAATTTATGCGACAGGCTTCAAGGTAGCCATTACAACAGACCAACCGAACGTTGAGATTCGTTACACATTGAATGGTGGAATTCCAACTGCTACCTCTCCGTTATATACTGACTCCATTCAGATCCCTGCTACTAAGGTACTTTCAGCACGTTGTTTTGATCCATCAGCAGCTACGTTGCCGAGTCTTGTAGAGAAAAATTCATTCGTAATTAACGAAGCGTATGTTGGACTGCCGGTAATCTCAATTTCAACGGATTCATTGAACTTGTATGATTCTCAAACAGGGATCTATGTTCTTGGCCCTCCAGACTACAACACGAACTACCCTTATTTCGGTGCAAACTTCTGGGAAGATTGGGAACGTTATTCATACATCGAATACATAGCACTAGACAGTACACAAAAATTTGAAGGAGCCGTAGGTTTAAAAATCCATGGTGGTTGGTCGCGTGCTCAGCCTCAAAAAAGTTTCCGTGTAAAATGCCGCGATGATTATGGCATGAATAAAATCGTTTATCCGTTGATTCCAGACAAGGCCTTCATCGGTCAATACAAAGACTTCAATCTTCGAAACGGAGGAAACGACTACGGCGGAACGCGTATGAGAGATGCATTCATGCAACGCTTGACACGCTCGACGCATACCGATTATATGGGATATACGCCAGTAATCGTGTTCTTGAATGGTGAATACTTCGGAGAATATGAAATTCGTGAAACACTGAACAATGATTGGGTAGAAAGCAACCACAACCTAGATGCTGATAGCGCTTCCGTTTTGACAGAAAACTATATGGCTTTTGAAGCAAATGATGGTACAATGGATAATTTCTGGCCAATGTACAACGCGATTACGTCTGCTGACCCTTTGAGCCCAACATTCTATGCATTGGCAGATTCATTGATTGATCTTGAAAACTTCGCGGATTATATCATTACAGAAACCTACTACGGAAATGGTGACTGGAGTAATGGTCAAGCCAATAACATTAAATACTGGCATGTTCCAGGTCAAAAGTGGAGAATGCTCTTGATGGACCTGGACTTCGGTTATGGATTGTACGGTGCACTTCCAACGGATAACTTCTTGGTGCAGGCAACAAACAGCCCTGCCATTCACATGGATGCATTGTGTGCAAAATTATTAGCAAACCCGCAATATAAAGTCTATTTCATTGACCGCTATGCCGATTTAATCAATACGATTTGGCAACAAAACAAAGTTCAAAGTATGGGCAACTCCATGTTGAATGAAGTGGCTCCATGGATCCCAAGACACCATACCCGTTGGAGTGGAAACATAACAAATTTCAACAATGTAATGAACAGCATGTTGACATGGAATTCAAGCCGTATTGCAGGTGCACGTAACGTGGTTCAATCCTTCTTTACTTTGACAGGTCAAGTTACTTATACCCTTGATGTTCAACCTGCAGGTGCTGGACGTATCCACATCTCGACAATTGAGCCATCTGAACTTGAATATCCGTGGAATGGAGTGTACTTCAAAGGAGTACCAGTCAAAATTACAGCAATCGCAAATCCAGGTTACACATTTGACCATTGGTCACCAAATGCGATGTTCAGTTCAAATAACTACAACACTATGTTGGACATTACTCCTACGGTGAACTCCGCATTTACTGCTTGGTTTACGGGATCAATGGTTACGGATCCTTTGGAAATCTCCGAGATTATGCCAAATCCAGAAAGCACAATAGATGGTGGGAATTGGTTTGAATTGCACAATAAGACGAATGTAGATTTGAACATTGGTGGAATGACTGTGAAGGACAGCTCATACTTCCACACCTATACATTCCCATTCAATACGCTAATTCCAGCAAATGGAAGACTCGTTGTTGCCTCTGATACTGCAGCGTTCCGTCAACAATATCCAACGGTAACAAACTTTATTGGTCCACTTGGATTTAACTTGAGCAATAACTCTGAAACCATTTTCATCTACAATCAAAATGGTTCAGTGATCAAGCAAGCGACATACAGCACGGTTTCTCCTTGGCCTCTTGGTGTTGATGGTTACGGTCGTTCATTGGAATTCAATGGTGCTCCGGCTTCACAAAATGATCCAAATGCATACTTTGCTGGATGTGTTGCAGGATCGCCAGGTGTTGCTTATTTCCCATGTGACTCATCAGTAATCATCTCTGAAATCAACTACAAATCGGCGCCTACGTCAGATGCTGGTGACTGGTTCGAAATCCATTCAACGTTGTCATCTGATTTAAACCTTTCAGGTTGGACAATCACAGACGATAGCTGGTTAACACCGTATACATTTGCCACAGGAACAATTCTTCCAGCTGGAGGATACCTTGTTGCTGCCAGAGACATGATTACCTTCAACAACATCCATCCAGATGTAATGAATGTGAATGGGCCTACTCAAATTGCACTTGGTGCGAATGATGCTGTTTTGTTGTACGATGAAACAGGTAAACTTCGTTTTTCTGTGAATTACAACTACACGACTCCTTGGCCTCAAGAACCAAATGGTCTTGGTAAAACACTTGAATTGTTGAGCAGCACAGGGTTGATGTGTGCACCTCAAAACTGGTTCGCAGGATGTCCCGATGGATCACCAGGTGTGATTTACGAGCCAATCTGTGACCTTGGTGTAAACGAATTGAATGAAACAGCATTCATTGTATACCCTAACCCAGGATCTACAGTGTTCAATTTGAATTCTGATATCATGGAGGGAACAATACGTATGTTCAATCTAATTGGAGAAGAGGTGCTTACATTAGAACGGCAAGCAGGCACCCAAGTCATCAACATCACTGGAATGAGCGCTGGTATGTATGTAATCGACTTAAATGGGACACGCCAGCAAGTTGTGATCATGAAATAATATTCTCACTTTTTTTTACAAAATCCCATGTTCGCATGGGATTTTTTTTTTGCCAATCTCTTGCCAATCTTTAAAGTATTGCTACTTTTGTCACGGAGAATTGGCAGAGTGGTCGATTGCGGCAGTCTTGAAAACTGTTGTACCGCAAGGTACCGTAGGTTCGAATCCTACATTCTCCGCCAAAACAAACAAATGCCCCATTTTAATGGGGCATTTGTTATTTATGGACATTGAGTCAAGCAACGCTTGAACGAAAATGGAAATAAATGACAAATGAGCGGTCGGAACGAGCGCATTTGTTTGTTTTGAGCAAAGCTCCCCCTTAAGGCTCATGAAATAATCCCCCATTGAGTCAAGCAACGCTTGAACGAAAATGGCGAAATAAGACAAAAGACCGCTGCGCTAAAAGACAATGGATCGCTGCGCTAAAAGACTTGATCATTCTTCGAAGGGTTTAGTTCCTGACTTGGGCTCATGAAATAATCCCTCTGACATTGAGGCAAGCAACGCTTGAACGAAAATGGCGAAATAAGAC
>CALPWQ020000078.1 GCA_943327315.2 Chitinophaga pinensis | reverse complement strand
AATGAACGAGCGCAGCGAGTGAATCCCCTATCAACAAACCATTAAAATGGTTAACAAATTCATCTCAATACACATGCGACAACCCCGGGTTGAAACCCGGGGCTAGATAAAATAGTCCATACTTAACGATTATTAATCTCCCAAATGAGCGGAGCGAATGAAGTGCATTGATCCACTGCACGTCGCACAAATGGATATGTAATCCAGTCGTGCATACCCCAAAAACAAACCATCACCCCAATGAACGAGCGTAGCGAGTGAATCCCCTATCAACAAACCATTAAAATGGTTAACAAATTCATCTCAATACACACAAAACCCCGGGCTGAAACCTAGGGCTAGATGAAATATACCAGATAAGACTTCGAAATCGGGTAATAGATTTTTTTAATAGATTGAGGATTAAAATGAAATCACTTCTTTATAGGCGGCCTAATTACCTCAAGCCGTGCATTGTATAAACCCAAAAATTCATTACCCCCGTAATCATTTCTTTCGAACTGATAGTAATATGCATTATTATCCACCAAGCATTTAACATAAATTTCTTCACCGGTTTTAATTTTAAATTGATTCGAGGAATGTAAAGACGACACCATCAATTCTCTGGAATTGGCATCCGCAATGATCAGATCATTGTTTACCTGTAACGACGCTATATTCGTCACCTTTGAAGTTGCAATGCTCGTTTCAACCATCGTTTTGAATTCCTTAAAATAAAGTTTCAATTCAGTCAAAGGAATTTTATCAATGAGCATTCGTCTTGCAAGAAACTCTTTATAATAATCCAAGTTCATTCCAGGAGGAATGATAAAAGCAGGCCATTGGTCATTTGGATTCTCTAGTTTTATTTTTATGATCTCAAGCTCTAGAAAGGTGCCTAGTTTTTTTAAGAGACTCAACATGTCTTCTTTACTCGTTCTAGGAATATTGCCCTCAACCTTTTTATAAGAAGAAACAATGAACTTAAAGACAGCATCTCTTGCAACCTTTTCCTTCATTAAACCATGAAAAAAAGTTAGTGGCCACGACTGTTGACCAACAAAATCAGCATGCCCACCGCCAAATACCTTCACCAATAAATCTATATCTTCTTCTTTTTGACCATATCTTTTAGTGTTCAGCCAACTAAAATGATCAGGATCTGAACCTAATCGATTTCTCCAAATATCATATTTTGCAAGGTCATCTGAAGAAAACGGACTCGTCAGAGAATTTAAGTGAATACTTTTGTAATTATAAAATAAAAAACTGTACTCTCCTGATATAACAGCTCCAGGATAAAACAACTGATCGATAAAATTATCCAAAGTATAATTCGTCAACAATTCAAAATCAGAAGGATGCTTCTCATACGAGCGAATAACAAATGGTTTTTCTAAAAAATCCCTAGATGTAAATCCAATAATTTTTGATTTTCCATATCCTTCTACATTATAAAGAAAATCAGATTCAATTGTGTGGCTCTCCCCATCTTTGAGTTGTATGGAATTGGTGCGTAGTGCATTCGAAAATGCTACAGGGCTACTTTTCGTTTCTGTAGATTGAAAAGATTCTTTTGCACTCATGAAAAGCATTAAAAGCACAAAAGAAAAGAACACGGCAATTCGTGAATTGATATTTTTCATACGTGACTGATTATAAGATAAAGTTCAACATTGAAAATTAAATAGGACGTGGTGAACTGTTTACGGCTGGAATGATACGGCTTAATAAGTTGAAAGAATCATTTAATATAAAGCACTTGCTTTTACTAAAGAAGCTGAATATTCGAAATAACTTGAGTTTTCCCTTACTTGCATTCTACAAAGCATAGATGTGTTAAGCATTCTGCAGCATGTCCCACTTAAAACTTCACAAACGGCAATTGATCGATAATCTCTGCTTGCGTGATCCGAAGGTAATACATGCCATTACCAAGCTGTGTCACATCAATTTGCACTTCGACAACCGGATTACTGGATGTCGCGGTCAAATCATACACCACCCTTCCGCGTGTGTCAAAAACCTGTAAGATTGTTTTACCTGTTGAATTATTGGCATTATCAAACACCACATTGATGCTTGAATTGGTTGGATTTGGATACAATACCGTTGTACCGTTGAATGGTATTTCATCACACGGTGTAAAGGTACGCCCAGGAGAACCGCCAAGACAACCCGAAAACCAAGATGTCGGCAAGTTTGGATTGATGTAATATCCACTGTCCGCATATTCAAGTGTATAATCTTCAACAGAAGGACTTGTTGGCCAAGGAGTCGTTTGATCATAAACAACACTACCGATGAGTATTCCGCCGGCATCGTACAAGCGTAAGGCATCTGAACCTCCCAAGGAGAATGCGAATGGTCCTGATACATTTTGCACTTCAGGGTGACGAATACCGAATAACAGTAAGTCATTGCTGATCACATAATACGCGTTTGGTGCCAATGTCATATTTGGAAAATCGTACACATGATCATTTTTGGAATCTTTGAACACATAGCCTGTCAAATCGATGGCAGCACTCGTATTGTTTTTGATCTCAATCCAATCGCCCGCACTATAACTTGCAGCAATCGGGTTGTAATTGATTTCGGTAAAAGCTACAGGCTCGTCGCACGGAGAATACGCCACACCAGGAGATCCGCCAATACACCCACAAAACCAGGTCGCAGAATCAAGAACAGCATTGCTCGAATGGCTATTTTCCAATGTTCTACCGTACCCGTCAGCACAACGCGGGAATGGTGCCTCGTCGCGGTAAACAGTGCTTAGCACCAATTGCTCATATTGACCGTAAATCTGAATTGAATCTTCCTTGTTGCTCCACGAGAACCCTGTAGCTCCAGTAAAATTGGTCATATCCGGGTATTGCATCTTGAACAAGTTGGTATCTTGACAAACTACCAAGTAGCCACCGGCAGGTAGAGTTTCTCCATCCTCGAACTCGTATTTGTCATAGAAGTTTTTCGACTTCACACTCCATCCCGTCAATGGTATATCAGCAGTTCCATAATTGTGCAACTCAATCCAGTTTCCGCCATCAACCGAAGCGTCAGGGTTGTAATGAATCTCAGAGATGGTCAATTCGGTAGGCGCTGATGCACCATTGAACAAGGCACGGAAAGTCGCATCATTCGGGATATTGTATTCAACACTAAGATCGGTAAGGTTCCCTGTTGGGATAATCCCATTTGGATCCCACCCTGTAAAGGTAAATCCTGGATTGGCCACCGCTGTAATTTTCACCGGAACACCATCGAAGTAAACCCCTGTCCATGGTAAATCTTCGGGGGTAAGGGTAGAAATTTTAATGTATCCTGCTCCAGCAGGCTCCACATCCACTTTCACATATACTTGTTCTTGCAAGCCAAATTCAGAGATAATCTGGCTGCGAACTACCCCATTTCGATTGTCGAATTGGTACAATAAATTCGCATGCGTGCCATCGTAGGTCGCCATTCCTCCAACTGGATCACCTGTCCATCGCTGAAAGTGTTGTGGCATTTCTGGAATGAGTTGCTCATACATGTCATCGACAATTGGCGCATAGGTATTGTGCTGAAATGTCGAGTTCATTAGATCCGCATAACGGTTAATGAAATAATTTTTAAACTTGGTGTTTTGCATCAAGCCATTGTAAATTTCCCAATACGGATTGGGCTGATTGTTGTACCTGAAATAATCAAAAATATTGGTAGAAAAATCAGTCCAACCGCCAAGACCGAGTTCCATATCTTGAAGATTGAAACGCCATTTGTTGTCCGTCGTCTGTGTTCTAAAGATTTTCATGTTGTTGTAAATCCAGTCGACGTTGGCAAACCAGTTTTCACCTGCCATATAATCCGCGAAAGAATAAAGATCTATTTTTTGGTGGCACTTTTCAAAGTAGTCGGGAGCCGTTGGATCATAAGTAGACACAAAATCGCGCATGTTGTAAAATCCTGTATCTGACCCTTGAACAGTTCTTAGTACTCCAGCGCCATAGAAATAACTCACCGACAACAAATCCAAATAATCGGGGTCATTCCCATAATTGGATTCGAAGTAATGTGAATTTGCTTTTTCTCGCAGTTCATATACACCGAAATACTCACCATTTAAATACACCACCACCGGTGAATAGGCCTGAGAATTCACGTGGCTTTTGCGCATCATTCGCATCAACGTGGCATCCTTTTGCGGATAATTGTTCCACATGTTACTTCCATTCCGCAAGTAAAATGCATCGTATTCCTGAATGAAACCTTTTTCAGGAATGAGTGGATATTCTACGGAATTACCCGATCCATACAAGGTGTTTCCTGGCTCTACCGTGACGCTGTGTTGTGGATTCGAACGACTCCCCCCTGCTCCTCCATCTGGCTTAACAGAAGCGCGTGTCTCGAATTGTTTCACACCATCCGTGTCGAAGTATTCAACCACACAGGGTTTTCTCCAGTCTGTATTGTAGTTGTCGAAAATACCTGTTGCACCATATAAATTTGTTGGATCTGTCGACAACGAAATCACCGGTAATGTATGGTTAACAGCAAAGAAGAAAGTCTCCGCATCCAAGGTACTCGGCAACACTTCTGGGTTTGATGAAAAACAACGAACTTTTACGACTGCATTTGATGATAAAGAGATTGTTCCCGTATAAAGGGGTGATGTAAGCACTGGATCTTGGCCATTTGTTGTGAATCGAACAGTACCACCTGTGGTCGAGTTGTTTTGAACAGTTACCATCTGCTGTGAAGTGAACATTCCTCCAGTCGTCACAATTGTCGGTGCAATTTCGAAGCCTGCATAGTTCGTGGAAAAATTATTTGATTGATTGGGTGTTGGCGAAAGGAAAATACGGGATGGATTTACACCATCTGTAAATTTACCTGCGGACATATCTGGCTGCATAAGTGGTACATACAATGAATCTACCATTGTACCCGCTGGATCGAACATATAAATAGTTTCACCCATTGTACCAATAGAGAAATTCGTGCTCAAGGTCTCTGAAACACCCGAATATATAAACGATGGATGTGTTGTTCCTGCATAATATTGCTGACCATCCTTAAAACCGAAACTCAAAAAGGCAAGCAAAGACATGTCCGACGATGTCGTTGAAGAATTGTGAATTTCAATTGCCAATACATTGGTGCCATTTTTCAATACTTGACTCAGCACTTGCGGTGTTAATGTAAAGGATGTTAATGCTCCCCCTTGATAAAGCAAAGCTTCGTGATCCACTGCCAATTCATTCCAAACTGTTGGATTGCCTGCAAGACCAACACGGGCCACTTCAATTCCATTGATGTAGGCAACAAAACCGTCATCAAAATCCAAATCCAAAAGTGCAGATGCAATTTTCGAGGTATCTGAAATGGTAAATTCAAGTCGAGCATAGGCTGTTGTTGATGGCGCAGGCAAGTTTGTGACATCATCTCCATCACCATAGCCCATTCCCATCTGGCCTGCTGACCAACCCGTTGCGGTAAAAGGAACATTTTTCCAATCATTGGCAATTGTTCCGTTCGGAATGAGGTATTGCCATGTTTGATTTGCCCATACGGCTGTTTCCCAGTGGTTAAGAATGTCAGTTTTAGAAATTCCCGTGGCATGAACAGTTAAAAACCCTCCTGCATTTAGGGACACTGAAGGAAACACCCATTTGAAAGGTTCCAAAAAATCATCCGTCAAGGTATATCCTTCCAAATTGAAAGCCGTTGTGCCTGAATTATACAATTCGATCCAATCTGGCGTACTTTGGTCTATTAAAACGAGTGTTGTTCCATTTACGTTGGATGCCTCATTTATCTTTACTTGAGCATCCAATAGATTTGAGGAACAAGTAATTAAGAGCAGAAATAGTAGGTTTCTCATGAACTTAAAAATGAAGAATTAAATGTGTAGAATTAAAGGATTTGTATCATAAAATCCTTTAACATTCGTAAAAATACTGCAATTGAGTTAATTTTCCTTGTCTAAAATTGACCAAGTGATTATTCGCTTGTCATCAGAGACACTAACGATCTGATTTTCTGAGTATTTAACTAAGGAATTTACAGAATGACGATGGCCTCCAGAGCGCTGATCAATGCGTTCAAGAAAGATTAAATCTTCGGTCCAAATCTTTATCGACTTGTCCCGGCTTGCTGAAACAATGTATTTACTCGTGGGTAAAGCCAAAATATCATACACCACAAAATTGTGTGCAGGGATTTCCTTTTTCATAATTCCTGACCTCCATTCCCACTTGCGCAGAATGGCATCTTTGCCTCCGGAGTATAGGATTTCTCTGTTTTCAGGATGAAAAGTTACCGCACTCACTCCATCTTGATGTGCGTAAAACAACGAAACCTCGTTGTAATATTCTGTGTCAAAAACACGAACAAAACCATCTTGTCCACCAATGGCCAGGAAAGATCCATCTGCTGAAACAGACATCCTTCTAATTTTCCCGCAGCCAAGTGGTAAAAACAGTTTTAACTCAAACGTTGTTGAGTCCCAAACTGCCACATTTCCATCCGCATCCGCAGAATAAAAAACATTTTTTTGTTCATTTTCAATCACGTTAAAAATGGCCGATTCGTGCTGAACGAAGTGTTTTATTTCGCTACGATTTTCAAGGTCAAAAACATAGAGGTCGCCTGCATTTGTTCCTGCCATAAGGAAATCACCGGTATGCAAAACCATCAAGGAATACACCGGTTTAGCAATGTTTATAGCAAATTTATCTTGGGTGCCCAATTGAATATTCCAGCGTGCGACAAAGCCATCAGCAGACGCCGAAAACACTTTTTCTTTAAAAACTACTGCTGTATAAATGCCCGAAGCATGGCCGGAACACTCACTTATCTTTTGGACAATAGAATCACTCTTCGTTGTCATCTTCGACAGCGTCGTCATCGTTCACTTGTTTCAAGCGCGCTGCATAATCTTCTGGTAAGAAGTCGAAGAATGTATCTCCTCGAAGCCCAAGACGCAAGCATTCCAATGGAATCATCTCATTAGGGCCGATATTGCCAAGATTCACTTCTGCACCAAACAATTTAATGAACCACACTTGTTGGTTTTTCTGCGGAGCTTCCCAAAGGATTTTCTCTGGCGCCACGTTGGCGATGATGCGGTTAATGAGGAAGGTGTGCGCCGTTCCATTCGGGCGAAATACACCGACGTTTCCTGCCTCTCGACCTTCAGCAATTACTTTCCAGCTTCCTGCCTCAAGTTCAGTTTTCATCATTTTTATCCATTTTGCAGGAGAAATGATAATTCCCGAATCTTTCGAGCCCACTTCCGACATGATGGTACGGTCTTTCGACATTTTTTGAATCAATTCACACTTTTCATCGTGCGGAATAATGATGGAGCCATCTGAGATTTCAGCAAGATCCAAGTCATATTGATCCAATACTTTCACGTAATCATTGAACTTACCACGTGCATAAAATGCTTCAAACAGCGTTCCTCCAAAGTAAGGACGGATACCTGCTTCGCGGTAAAGTTTTATTTTTTCCTTGAGGTCATTTGTCACATAGGCCGTTCCGAATCCGAATTTAACGATGTCTGTAAGATGTCCTGATGCTTGAATAAAGTTCTCAACCTCATTAAGGCCCAACCCTTTATCCATCATCATTGTCACTCCTTTTTCCCTTGGCTTAACGCTGCGTTCAGGGATGTATGGTAATTTGAAATTCATAGTTTAATTATTCTTCGCACAAAAGTACAAATTCATTAATATTCAATAATTCCGGTTCAATGTCAAAAATCTCTCGAGAAGCCGATTTATCTGACATCACGCACTCCTGAAAGAGTGCAATGGCCTCACCGAATTTTCCCATTTTATAAAGTACAAATACTTCCATCAGGCGAGCGGTAAACACATTGTTCTGTGCCATAAATGAGCGAACAAAATCCAAGGCTTCGATAAAAGAACGCTGAGCCAACAATTTAACAAGTCCTGTTACACATTCGCCATCCGTTGGGTCGAGTGTCAATGATAAACGGTAGTATTCTTCCGCTTCAATTAATTTATCAATTTTCTCATAAGCTCCGGCGAGCACATGATAGATTCCTGCATTTTCAGGATCCAGTTCAGCTGCTTTGTGAACAAGAACTAAAGCTTCCTTTGTATTTCCTTCTAGGTCTTCAATGATACCGAGTCCTAACCATGCGTCAGGCAGTAGAGGGGCCAACTCCAAACTTCTTTTATAGAAATGTCTTGCCAAAGTCAACTCATTCAATTGTTCATGGGCTTCACCGATATAGCACAATGCCATTGGATCGTCTCCATCCACCTCCATGCATTTATGAAAAGCTTCAATGGCCAAGGAATATTTCTCTTGAGAAAGGTAAGCATTTGCGAGGTTAAAATACACTGGTCCAAACTCCTCATTAATCAAGATGCAATAATCGTAGGCCCAAACCGCTTTGTCAAAATCTTCCAATTTTGAATACGTATTGCCCAGGTTGTACCATGCTGTGAATGAATATGGATTTTCGTCAATAAAATCAGAATAGCACTTGATCGCGCTTTTATATTCACCCAATTGATCGTAGCAGAAAGCAATTTCATAGATTGCTCCTTCATTGTGTGGATTGCTATGAATGGCTTCGCGCAGCACTTTTACCGCATTTTTATAATCGCCAGCGTTCTCAAATTCCATTGCAAGATCTAGGTAGATCTCGTCACGGTCTTCCTCTTCTGAGAGCACCAAAGCTTCTTTAAAGTAGCGAATGGCATTTTTTGAATCTCGAAGTTGGCTAAAAATAGATGCTTTAGTCAGCAAAAACTCACACGAAGGTGTTTCCCATTTTTCAATTTGACTGAGCACCTTAAGTGCCTCTTTCAGTTGTCCCATAGCAGACATCGCTTGTGCGCGTCTCAAATAAAACACTAGATTGAATGAAAATTGAGATATCGCATGTTCGGCGCAAGCTTTCGCTTTGGTGTACTGGCCATTAATTAAATAATGATCCACCAAAGCTTCCAAGCGGTCACTATCCATAAAAGCAATTGACGCTCCTTTCAAATGGGCTTCAAACTTCTCGAGGTCCTCGTTTAGATTCGTCTCGAAATATTCATCTTCTTCCTCGAACATAGGCACTGTTGTCAACTAAAGGTAGACAAAAAACGATACGATTCTCCTTTGTCACGAAAAAAGGTTATGAACAGATTTCGAACAAAGGAGAATGACTTAATCTTACTTTCCAGATCGTTTGCGTTCCGTTTCTTTCAAAAGAATTTTTCGAATACGCAAACATTCAGGTGTAACTTCTACATATTCATCGGATTGGATATACTCCAAACATTCCTCTAAGCTAAACACTTTAGGTGGAGCAAGTCGCACCTTGTCATCTGCTCCAGATGAACGCATATTGGTCAATTTTTTCGTTTTCGTTACATTCACACAAAGGTCTCCTGCACGAGAATTTTCACCAATCACCTGTCCTTCGTAAATACTTTCACTTGGATGGATAAAGAATTTCCCTCTGTCTTGGAGGTTATTCATCGAGAAAGGTATTGATGTGCCTAATTCCAATGAAATGAGTGACCCATTCTGGCGTCCAGGTATATCCCCTTTGTACGGTTGATATTCGAGGAAGCGGTGCGTCATGATTGCTTCACCGGCTGTCTGTGTCAATAAGTGGTTTCGCAAACCGATAATTCCACGCGAAGGAATTTGGAATTGAATGATCATACGTTCACCTTTCGGCTGCATGTTTGTCATTTCTCCTTTGCGCTTTGTAACCGCTTCAACGGCTGTTCCACTGTATTCTTCTGGAAGGTCAATTGTCAACTCTTCCACTGGCTCACATTTCTTCCCACCAATTTCTTTGATGATTACCTGTGGCTGTCCAACTTGCATTTCGTATCCTTCGCGGCGCATTGTTTCAATCAAGACAGAGAGGTGAAGTACCCCACGTCCGTAAACGATCCATTTATCCGCTTTATCTGTATCCGAAACACGCATGGCCAAGTTCTTCTCCAATTCTTTTTGAAGGCGTTCTTGGATATGGCGGGATGTCACAAACTTACCCTCCTTACCAAAGAATGGTGAATCATTGATTGAGAACAGCATGGACATTGTTGGTTCATCCAATTCGATTGTTGGAAGCGGATCTGGATTTTCGAAATCACATATACAATCCCCAATTTCAAATCCTTCAATTCCTGTGATGGCGCAAATATCGCCTGCCTGAACGAATTGCACTTTCTTTCGCGCCAAACCTTCAAACACAAATACTTCTTTAATGCGGTGTTTCTCTTGAGCACCATCGCGTTTTTGAAGAATAATTTGCTGATTTTCTTTGATTTCTCCACGACGTAAACAACCAATTGCGATTCGTCCAACATACGTTGAAAAGTCCAATGAGGTAATCAACATTTGCGTATTTCCTTCTTCGATTTTTTTCGGTGGAAAATAATCCAGAATTTGATCTAACAGCGGAGTAATTGAGTCTGTTTGATTTCTCCAATCTGTTGACATCCAGTTATTTTTTGCTGAACCGAAGATTGTTGGGAACTCCAATTGTTCTTCATTGGCATCCAATTCAAACATCAAGTCGAAAACTTTTTCTTGGACTTCATCCGGTGTACAGTTGTCTTTATCCACCTTGTTGATGACCAACAATGGCTTCAATCCCAAGGCAAGTGCTTTCCCGAGTACAAAGCGAGTTTGCGGCATAGGCCCTTCAAAGGCATCCACCAACAAGCATACACCATCGGCCATGTTCAATACACGTTCAACCTCACCTCCAAAGTCGGCGTGACCTGGGGTATCGATGATGTTAATTTTTGTGTCTTTGTATGTTACGGATACATTCTTGGAAACGATCGTAATTCCACGTTCACGTTCCAAGTCGTTGTTGTCCATGATTAATTCACCCGTTGGACGGTCGCGTTCGTTTAATACGGCGCCAGCCTCGATCATTTTATCTACCAAGGTAGTCTTACCGTGGTCAACGTGTGCAATAATTGCAATATTCCTAATTTCCATACTTATGAAATGGATTCCTTAAAATTGATTATGATTTTTTCTTGAATGGTTTTCCAAAAGATGAGCTACGGTCCGAAGAACCCGATCCACCTTCTTTTTTAAATCCACCTTCTCGTCGTTGACCAGTGCCTTCTTTTTTGAAACCGCCTTCACTTCTAGATCCGCCTTCTTTTTTGAATCCACCTTCACTGCGAAATCCGCCTTCTTTTTTGAAACCGCCTTCACTGCGAAATCCGCCTTCTTTTTTGAATCCACCTTCACGACGTTGACCGCTACCCTCGCTTCTAAATCCGCCTTCACGACGTTGACCTCCACCTTCGCTACGTTGACCTCCACCTTCACGGCGTTGACCTCCATCGCGATTTCCTTGGAATTTACCTCCGAAACCGCCACCATCTTTACGTGCGCCGCCGCCACCTCGGTGACCACTACCTCCGCCAGATTTGACTTTAGTGACTTCAATGCTGACATCGTGACCTTCGTAGTTTGTGCCATTTACTTGGCGGACCATTTCGGTTGCGTATTGATCATCCGCCTCAAAAAACGAGAAAGATGGCATGATATCGATGCGACCGATATTTGATGAATTCAGTCCTGTAGCATCGCAAATGTGGCGAAGCAAACCTCCTGGATTCAATCCGTCTCTGCTACCAATGCTAACAAAGAAACGTGTTTTACCACTTTCAATGCCATCACTTTTACGTTCACGACGGTTTGAGCGATCATCACTTCCACGGTCATCCTTTGAATTTTGTGCATTCAAATCACCTGCTCTCTCGTAATATTCGATGAAGCGGTTGAATTCAGCAGAAACGAAATGTTTGATCACTTCTTCTTTAGATAGATCTTCAAATTCAGCCATAACTGTAGGCATGAACTTTTGAATTTCCTTTTCGCGCACATCCGTTTTGATGACCTTATTGATCAATTTCATCAATTGGATTTCACAAATCTCTTCAGCATTTGGAATTGATCCTTGCGTGAAGGTTGTGCGCATTTGTTTTTCAATGGCACGAATCTTCCCACTTTCACGTGTATTGATCAATACAAGAGACTCACCTTTCTTACCGGCACGAGCTGTACGACCACTGCGGTGAGTATAATTCTCAATATCGTCTGGAAGATTGTAGTTGATCACGTGAGTGATGTTGTCGATGTCCAAACCACGTGCGGCAACATCCGTTGCAACAAGGATTTGTAAATCTTTCGAACGGAATCGGTCCATAACACGGTCACGCATTGCTTGTGACAAATCACCGTGCAATGGTTCTGCGCTGTATCCTTCCTTCGCTAATTTCTCAGCTACTGCGCCCGTTTCTTGTCGGGTACGGCAAAAGATTAACCCATAAATTTGAGGATTGAAATCAATAAGACGCTTCACCGCAGCATAACGATCCTTTTCCTTCACCATGTAATAGATGTGGTCAATGTTCTCGTTACTTTGGTTTTTGTGCCCAATCGAAACCTCGAATGGATTTTCCATGTATGTTTTAGCGATGCGCGCTACTTCATTTGGCATTGTTGCTGAGAACAGCCATACATTTTTGTGCTCTGGAGTTGATTCAAGGATAGAATCTATATCTTCCTTGAAGCCCATATTGAGCATTTCATCCGCCTCATCGAGCACTACATATTCCACACTGGAAAGGGAGATTGCTTTACGTTGGATTAGGTCCATCAGTCGTCCTGGTGTTGCGACAACGATGGCTACGCCTTTTTTGATCTCTGTCATTTGGCGACGGATATCCGTACCACCATAAACAGCGACGATGTTTATCTTTAAATACTTCGCGTATGTTTCAAGATCTTTTGCAATTTGCAAGCAGAGTTCACGTGTCGGACAGATGACCAATCCCTGAGGGACTGTTGCGTGATTATCAATTTTCGTGATTAGTGGAAGACCAAACGCTGCGGTCTTACCTGTTCCTGTTTGAGCTAGACCAACAAAATCGCTATGCTCACCTAATAAATAGGGAATAGCTTGTTCTTGGATGGGAGTAGGTGCTTCAAACCCCAGTTCTTTTAACGACTTCAGCACCTCACTCTTGAGCCCGATTTCCTCAAATGTCATTCAATAATTTTAAATTTGGGTGCAAAGGTACGTAGAAAAAGACGACTCTCGACATTAAATAAAATGTCGCCCAAATTCAAGCAGATATTAATGAATCAAATGAATCGTTAATGATCGGTCGCACGACAACTCAAAATCGCAATCCTCAAATTCTGGTGCAGACAATACTGGTTTAAAATTATTTGAAAAACCGTAGGCCTCTGTGGGGATCCCAAAAAAGTTTTTGTCACACACTTTATTGCTATTTACATCGTGAAAAAGGGCAACAGCATAATCGTCGGCCTCCAAATGTTCAAAGGTGTAATTCACTGTATGGCCATCTACTTTTACGCGTGCCATTCGGTAAGTTTGTCCTACCTTGGGGAATTTTGCGGGATCCTTATAGACAGAAATCTCCATAATTCCTTTCACTGTTTTAATGTTATCCACCTTAATTGTTAATGTGTAATACTTCTCCGATTCAGATGCGGAAACAAGAAACACGAGCAGAAAACCAAGGAGTGCTAATTTCATTTTGAGCGGAATGTCGTGTTAAAGATGCGGTCCATCCATGTAAAGGTAGAAGAATAATTGCCATCCAATTTCGAATGGTGATCATCGTGGTGACGGGTTTTACTGAGAAAAGGTATCTGGCTAACAATGGGCAACTCTATGTCGGAGTGAATGTGGATTTCGTGCAGATTTCGCAAAAAGCCAAACACCAAAAATGCAAACACACTGATTGAACCGAAACAGAAATAGATCACAGCAAAACCAAGCGCAACACCTATGGTTCCCGTCATCCATTCTAAGGGGTGACCATAAAGGTATTCCATCGGGAATGGCGTGTGTGCACGATGGTGTATGGAGTGTATTTTCCGCAACAAGAACTTGTTCTCGTGAAAGTAGCGGTGCATAAAATAGAACCAAAAATCATCCATTACAAAGGCGATAAATACCTGTAAAGCAATGATCCAAAAAGTGAAATCTTTGGTGTCGAACAGATCAAAAATAAAGTAAACGCCAGCAGCAGAAAAGGCTAGAAGCATGAGCAGATTGATAAAATACAGCCCAAAACGCGCCTTAAAAATATTGGGTTGGTAGGCTTTGTCTTGAATTCTAAATTTCTTAAAGATTGACGTATTCAACACAACATAACTGTATACGATCCCAAAAAGATTGGTCGCGACCAACATACCGACTGTATAGATGATTAACTCATTGCGTGTCATTATCTCAAGGCAAAAATATTATGCATTACTGTATCTTCAAGGCCTTTTTCGCGTTCACTCACAATTTTAGTAAACCCTTTGTCGCGCAAAAGTGCTTCAACTTCGGCCAAGCGTCCATTCACATTGTGAACTTCGATGACCATTGATTCAATTTTCGACCAATCGTTGGCTTCAATTCCTTGCAAAACCTGCCATTCAGCTCCTTCGCAGTCAATTTTAAGCAAGTCGATTTTTTCCACATTGTGTTCAGCAATCACGGACGATAAGGTGCGCAATTTACAGTGAACTTGCTTTTTACCTTTGATTAAGAAAGAAGCAATAATCCCAGAGAAAATTGGTGGAATAAATTTCATCCAACGCATGCCTTCTGGCGGATTTTTCATCGTTCCTTTTACCGCACGACCAAAAGCCTTAGGGTCTTTGTCCCACTGTTCAGGATGCAAGGTTGACAATGCTGGTGTATTCGGGAAGTAGGTAAATGTTGCTTCAGATTCTTCATTTGACACCCCACAAGGCAATACTTCTACTCTATTTTGACCGGCTTCAGCGGCATTCATACGCAATACTTCGAGAATATCTGGTATTGGTTCGAAGGCAAATACACGCACATTTGGTCCTTTTTGAGCTGCTCGCACACTAAACACGCCTATGTTTGCACCGACATCGAAGACAACGTCTCCATCCTTTATTTCAATTCCATTTTGCAAATAGCCATCCACATGGTGATCCAGCATTCGCGCTTCCGGCGCGCGCAAGGCATACACTCGGGTTCCGTCTGGTAGTTTTGTAGTTTTCATCTTCACCGATAAAAATACAGATTTTATTAAACGAACAATTTAATATCGTCAGAAACTTCGTTGGAATGTT
>CALPWQ020000077.1 GCA_943327315.2 Chitinophaga pinensis | reverse complement strand
CTTTGTCTTCCTGATTAACATTGGTCATCGATTTTTCAATCTGCGCATTCAAATCTTTGAAATCCTGGAATGTGTTGATTGCTGGGGCTTTAAAAGAATATTTCTTTTTTCCTTTTTCAGACATCCACGACCCAGCGATTTTTTCTGTCAATTCAGCACGGTAACCATTGTAGCTTTTCCACAATTTCATACCAGTACCGTTTGGACTTGGATTTTTGATGTCTTCACCAATCATAATCGCCATCGCCTCGTCGTACTTGTCTTTACCAGCGACATGCTCCAAGTGCATGCGCGTTGGACGCAAAGGATCTGCTTTACTATAGGCTTTAAAGATAATGCTTTCAGGTCCTCCAATTGATTTTACATCTTCTCCACAAGCGGTCAAGATTTCGATTTTAATGTCATCGATTAACTTGATTCGCTCTGCAGTCATTTTGTCGATGTCTTCAACAATCTTCAAATAATGCATTGCTTTTTTTTGAGCTTCCGGCACTGATTTATCTTGTGCGGTTTCAGCTAATTGTGATTTCTTTTCAAAACCTCTTTGGTATTCATTTTCGTTAGAAATCTGAATATTTTCCTCGATTGCAACGAATGCATCTAGAATTGATTTTGAAACGTTAAGGGCTAGAAGTGCGGTAAGTACTAAGTACATCATACCGATCATCTTCTGCCTAGGGGTTTCTTTTCCTCCTGCCATGATAGATTAATTTTTATTGGTTTGCAATAAACTTAATGTTCAATAAATTAAAAGTAACAAATGTTAACCTCTAGTTATTGTCATAGCTTTCAGCATATTTCCATACACGTTATTAAGATCCGTAAGGTTCTTAGACAACATTGCCATGTTTTCTTTATATAGACGTGTATCTTCAGCAGAGTCAGATAGATTTTTCATCATATCAACAACTTGCGATTGGAATTTCTCAGTTGCCTCAAGGTGTGAAGAAGAACCTTTCAATTGAAGTTCATACACATTATTCAGGGCAGCAAGATTTTTAGATACTTTTTGCATTTGCTCACCAAATGACTCACCTTCAGCTGTTGAAGAAGTCAATCCAGCAATCGATACAGATGCACGCTCATACGCTTCGGAGAGAGACGCAACTTTTTCAGAAGCCGCCTGAAGACTTGATACGTATCCATCTGTTGCAGATACAGCGGAAGTTATCCCTTTCAATTGAGATGCATTCTCAGCCAAAGTGCGCATTCCATCTCCAAGACGCTCTAACAACGCTCCGTCGATTTTTGCCTCTTCAAGCATTTTATCCAATTGGTCAGTGATTCCAGAACCACCGCGACCACCACGACCTCCAGCAGGAAGTTTTTCATGATCCAATTCATCTGAGTGGCCTAATGCCAATTCAGGATACACAAGTTCCCAATTTGGATCTTCATGAATCGGCTCAAATGCCGAGAAAATGAAAATTAATGCTTCTGTTCCTAGACCGACGATCAACATGAGTGACGCAAACGGCCAGTGTTGAATTTTAAATAACGCCCCAACGATTACGACTGCTGCACCAAATCCGTACAGCTTTGCCATAAACTTTTTCCATCCTTTACTTCCTGGTTTCATAGTTTTCCTTTTTTTTTTGGTTTTATAAAAATTACTACTTTTTGTTTATTCTTAGCGAAGTTGGATGTCGCTTTGAATTTCTTCGCCTCCCTCACGAGTAAAATCTTTTCCTCCTCGTCCTAGGTGAGTCATTACGTTTCGGTAACCGATGTATGACTTGGCAGTATCTTGGTATTCATAAGTTCGTGATGCATTCTGGAGATAGAATCCGATGTCTTTCCAAGACCCTCCTCGAAGCACTTTTCGCTTCGCAGATGGTGGATCCCAGTCCATTGCATCATAACGGTAATCCGTATTCATGTCATGAGAAAATTCATACATCGATTCATCGAATGCAGTTTCACACCACTCAGAAACGTTTCCGGCCATACAATATAGACCCCATCCATTTGGATTGTATGTGAATACTTTCACCGTATGGAAACCTCCATCCTCGAAGTATCTTCCACGCATCGGCTTGAAGTTACCCAAGAAACAACCATTTCCATTGCGTATGTATGGTCCACCCCATGGGAATTGAGACATATTTAAATCTCCACGTGAAGCACGCTCCCACTCTGCCTCAGTTGGCAAACGGAAATCATTCACAAACAAATCACCCATTGCCACCAACCAGTTGTTTAGCAACTGTGTTCTCCAGACGGAAAATGCTTTAGCTTGAAACCAAGTAACACCTACTACAGGATAGTTATCATACGCTGGATGCCAAAAATACATATTGGTCATTGGATCATGGAACGAATAGGTAAAGTCACGCACCCAACACAAGGTATCTGGATACACATTAATTACCTCGTCAATGATGAATCTATTTCTGTCAGTATGACCGCGTAAGGCATTGTTTTGTCCTTTCTTGTTGAAATACCCCATGTCTAAATCCTGACCTTGAGGCTCACCTGTAAACGGATGTTCCGGTGTATTTAGATTACGGTGATCTTGGGATTGTTTTGAACCTGGATCTTGAACAGTTCCAGAAGGCGCAAATCCACCATCTTCAATTTCGATACGTCCACGTTTTGCAGCTTCACGGTAATCAATCCAGTAATAACGGAACATCAACTTACGTGTATCTATTTCTCTTCTTTTGTAGAATCGTTCTGGCTGAGGATAATACATGTCAGCCAAAATTGGAACGATGTCTGGATCAGCATAATCAAAAGTCCGGTCCCAATTCAGAGAGAAAATCTGACGATTCATGACACGTTCGGCTGGATCGTAGTCCACATATTCCAGAGACCCTTCATCAAAATACATGTCCGAGTAATTGATGTACTTTCCAGCATCATCATCATCCGTAAGGTCTTCATTCAAATAGATTTTATCGCGAGC
This sequence comes from Chitinophaga pinensis, assembly GCA_943327315.2. GTDB lineage: Bacteria > Bacteroidota > Bacteroidia > Flavobacteriales_D > Crocinitomicaceae > M0103. The sequence continues at coordinate 12,320 of CALPWQ020000077.1, read as the reverse complement.
AATCGAGTCACGCACCCATTCTACGAATTGGCGGTACTCGTTGTTCGAGATTTCCGTTTGGTCCATGTAAAAAGCCTGGATGGATACCGTCTTCGCCCTAGTTTGGTGAAGGAATGGAACATCTTGGTCATTTTCACCCATGGTATATGACCCCGCAGGAATATACACCATACCTAATGGAATTTCAGGTTGGTACACTGGTCTACCCATTGCACCGGTCAGATGGCCTGTTCTTGTACTACAAGAAACAAACAGCGCACCTGCCATACCAATTAACAAAAGTTTTTTCATTCTACCTCTTTTTTATCAACTTCCGGACACCAATTTCAACTATCTACAGGATCAATCAGTATGGTTGTAACGGAACTTACCTAATTGGGGTTACAAATATTGTTATTTTTTTTTATTCTACAACCATCTTGGATGCGCAGCCTTCGTTACAGGCGGCGGTGGAAGGAAGTAGCAGTACTTCACCATAATCTCATGCGAACCGCGAGAAACACTCGCCAATTTGTTCGTTGTAATGTCATAAGAATACCCAACAGTCATGTTTTGAATTGGCATAAAACCAAGCATTAATCCAATGGCGTCTACCGTTCTATAGGTTAAACCACCATAAGCCATACCTCTCCAAAGGTAGCGCACATTCAGGTCAGCACTAAATTTAACCAAGTCAGTTCTTAACAACACTTGAGCATCGATATCACCACCAAGTACTTGGGTAAACTTTTTTCCTCCCATAATGAAGTAGTGACGCGCTGTTTGATAGGATTGCGTAGCTGATCCTCCTTGAAGCAAAGATTCTGAAACATGCGTTGATGAAATTCCAGCGTAATAGTTTTGACTACCTTTCCAATACAAACCAAAATTCAAGTCTAGACTCGTGGCTGCAAAACCACTTGGCAATGTGTTATCAAGTGTTGTTGTTGGCGGCACCCATACTGGCGACATGCCAAAATTTATAATTCCTACACCTACCCCAATACCTAATGTACCAGCAGATCCAAGCTGCAATGGAAATGCGTAATTCAACAACAAGTTGTTTTGACGAGAAAAACCAATGGCATCATGGAAGAAAGAAATACCTACACCACCTGGAAAAAATCGATTCATATTGGCCTCAACATTCAACATTGCCGAATTTGGTGCTCCATTCACTTTGTCCCATTGATTGCGGTACAAAGTCGTTGCACAGATACCATCATCGATACCCGTTTCGCCCGGATTGAAGCTCATTTTATTAAAAATAAAATGAGTAATTAGAGGGTCTTGTTGCGCGTAAATCGATCCGTAAATCGATGAAAAACAAGTAAATAACACAAGTAATATCTTTTTCATAGCAAGATTATTCTCATAAATAGTTTACATGAGATATCACCCTAGGGCAATCCCAATTGGCCACTAAAATAGTAATTTTTATTTAATCAAGAAAATTTTTTCCGCAAATGGACTTCGTTTGTGTTAAAAAAAACGATTTTATGTTACGATAATTTCTGGTATGTCTTCCACCACAAATCAGGTATTTCATTTTTCATCGCCAACTCATAATCCATTGAATCGCAAGGAACTAAATGATGCCTTTCGTAATTACTTCCTTTTTGCGGTGGGTATGGCACTTCCATCCACCAGCGTTCAGAACGGTTGCTTTTATAGAAGATCAGCTCTTCTTTAAAATCATTAATGTGCACCATGAATTTGAGGTAATCGCGCTTGCTTCCAATTGGGAAATCTCCTTTACGCTGCGAGACACCGTCTAAAAAGTACCAGAGTACTTGGGCCAAGAGTGCAGAGGCGCTGCCCGCTTCAAACTCGGGGTAATAATTAAATACTCCCATTGACGTCAATTTATCGCTAAGTCCTGCATATTTAGCGATTTGACAAATTTGATCCGCGTAGAAACCGTTTGGTGACGTGTACCATGGTTCGCGAAGTTCAGATGCGCGGATGCTTGAGAAATCGATGGAAAGTATGTCTGAATTTCGCAAATGAGGTTCAGCTTTTCTAAAATTTGCATTGTAATCACCGAGACGACAGATGTCAAAATACAATTTATCGAATAAGTCGAACTCTTCTCGCGACACAAACGGCGACTGAGCACCAATGTTGGCATGATTAAACAAATAGCACGGCCGCTGCATGAGCAATTCACTCAAGTATCCTTCGGCATGCGGCTCCGCTTCAGGACTTCCGAGATCGAGTGAATAGTCTACAGAACAGATGTTAACGACTTGTTCGAGTGCCGCATAGCCTTTGTACATGGCGATAGTCAAATCTTGGCTACCTCCCACCAACAAAGGGATAACCCCTGTCTTAACGCACTCTTCAATGATTTGTGAAACGGCAAAATAGGTATCATCCATGGTGGACCCTGGAAGCACATCACCCAAATCATACAAGGGCATTTCCCAACCAACACCGAGGTATAAGGAGTAAAACAAATGTCTAAATTGCTCTGGATTATGGGGGCATACTTTTTTATCTCCACGGTACTCTGGGACATGAAAAATGGCTACACTGCCTTTCTTTAATTCCGGAAAACCTGTTTCCGTATTGAATGTTTGAATAGCACTTCCTATCTGATTCGCGCGGTACTTTTCTTCACCACCGAGTGGCAACAAATAGATTGAAATGTCTTTCATTGATTTTTTGTTCAAATCTAATTGAAAGCAATCTTCACTCGAAAGGTGAGTTAAAAAGTATTAAAGAACAAAAAGTGAATAACTGAAAACTGCTGTGCTCTTTTATTTCTTTTTCGCGCCTTTTTTGGGTGCTGTTTTTTGGTTTGCAGCAATATCCAAACACTCTTCAATCGTCAAGGTTTCAGGAACGGTTCCTTTAGGCAATTTAAAATTGTCTTTCCCAATTTTAAGGTACGCACCATAACGGCCATTCAGCAGTTGTACATCCGCACGTCCATCGAATGTTTTGATCATTTTATTGGCCTCTTCCTCCTGCTTCACAGCGATAATCTCTAGAGCTCTCTCTAAGGTTATAGACATAGGGTCTTCTCCTTTCGGGATCGAAACAAACAGTTTCCCATACTGGACATATGGTCCAAAACGTCCTGCATTTGCACGAATTTCTTGTCCTTCTGACTCACCCAAAACACGAGGCAATTTGAACAATTCGAGCGCATCTTCTAAGCTTACCGTGGAAATAGATTGTTCCTTGCGCAGAGAAGCAAATGTCGGTTTTTCGCCATCGACTTGTTCATCACCAATTTGAATCATTGGTCCGAAACGCCCAATCCGGGCAATCACATTTTTACCAGAAACGGGGTGTTGACCGAGGTGTCTTTCTCCGGTGACACGACTTGAATGCTCAAGTGTATCCTCTACATTTTTATGGAAGGGGGTGTAAAAATCATGAAGCATCTGCGTCCAACCGATCAATCCGTGGGCAATTTCATCGAATTCTTGTTCAACCTTCGCTGTAAATTGGTAATCCATGATTTGACCAAAATGCTCAGACAAAAAATCTGTGACAAGGGAACCGATGTCCGTTGGAGACAATTTATTTTTTTCTTTTCCAGTCACTTCTTTGCGGACCTCAGTGAGAATAGATCCGTTTTTCAAGGACAAATAGGCGTATTTGCGTTCATCCCCCTCGCGCTCCATCTTTTCCACATACCCACGCTTTTGGATTGCAGAAATCGTTGACGCATAGGTTGACGGTCGACCGATGCCAAGCTCTTCCATTTTCTTGACTAGGGACGCCTCTACATAACGGGCAGGGGGGCGAGTAAATCGTTCAATGGATGTGATTTCTGATACTTTCACATCTTCGCCCACGGTTACAGCTGGCAAAAGTCCTTCAGGTTGTTCCTCTTCATTGTCCAAGTCCTCCACATTCGACTCCATGTAAACCCTCAAGAAACCGTCAAAACGAATGACCTCTCCTTTTGCCTCAAACTTGCCTGTTACAGCGGAAGATGTGATGGAAACGCTTGTTCTTTCCAATTTAGCTAGAGCCATTTGAGAGGCAATAGCTCGTTTCCATATCAATTCATACAAGCGTTCTTCATCGCGCTCCGAAGTGATGCTATGTGTTCCGAAATCCGTTGGACGAATGGCCTCATGGGCTTCTTGCGCACTTGCGCTTTTGGTGGTGTATTTTGTTGGTCGCGAATAGTCTTCCCCATAAGCGCGAATAATTTCATCTTTCGCACCTTGAACGGCAGTTTCGGATAAATTCACCGAGTCAGTTCTCATGTACGTTATCTTTCCTGACTCATACAACTTCTGCGCAACTGTCATCGTGCGGGATACTGAAAAACCCAATTTCAAACTCGCTTCTTGTTGCAATGTTGAGGTGGTAAATGGTGCTGCAGGAGTTCGTGTCGCTGGTTTAGTTTGAACATCTGCAACGGTAAACGTTGCACCATTGCAGCTTTCCAAGAAACTTTCTGACTCCTCTTCCGATTTCAAATGCGCAGAATATTCTGTTTTCAACATTCCCTTTTGTGCACCGAAGATTCCGTTGACACGGAAAAAGTTATTCGAATTGTGAGCCTCAATTTCTCGTTCTCGTTCAACAATTAAACGCACAGAAACAGACTGCACACGCCCTGCGGACAAACTTGGGCGTACTTTCTTCCACAATACAGGCGACAACTCAAAACCCACCAAGCGATCTAACATTCTTCGCGCTTGCTGGGCATCAACAAGTTGTTTGTTGATTTCGCGTGGATTTTCAATGGCTTTTAAAATTGCTGTTTTCGTGATTTCGTTGAATGTAATGCGTTTGGTGTCTTTTTTTGCCAGTCCCAATGTCTCGTACAAGTGCCAAGAAATCGCTTCTCCCTCGCGGTCCTCATCCGTTGCTAACCATACCGTTTCGGCTTCCTTTGCCAATTTTTTCAATTCGGCAACCAACTGTTTTTTATCCGCAGATATTTCGTAGTTGGGCTCAAAATTATTCTCCACATCGATGGCCATTCCTTTTTTAGCGAGGTCACGAACATGCCCGAAACTAGATTTTACGATAAAATCCTTTCCAAGATATCCTTCAATTGTTTTGGCTTTTGCTGGTGACTCGACTATTACAAGATTTTTTGCCATCGGTGAGTGTATTATTTGTTTTAATTGAATATCAGGACCGCAAAGTAAATTCAAATGTTCTCAATTTCCAATGACTTTTTTTGGAGTTTTTATCTTATATTCTATTTAACCATAGGTTAAAGAAAATTTTAATCATTCAGCAACTTCTTAAAAATTTAATTTTCAAAACACAGTTCTCTTCATTTTCAACTGACATTTTGACATACATGTCTTTTTCTGTATTTTTGCAGCCATTCGAATTAAAAGATAAATGAAACCATCAACCCAAGAAGATAAAGTCATCGATGAAAGACGCCAAGGCGAAGCTCTTGCAAGCACAGCCCCAATGCGCTCCAATGGAAAGAAACTCTATGTTGAGAGTTATGGCTGTCAGATGAATTTCTCGGACAGTGAGGTTGTTGCCTCGATTATGGCCTCTCAAGGGTATGAAACCACGCGAAATGCAGATGATGCAGATGTGGTATTCATCAATACATGCTCCATTCGTGAAAATGCAGAAACCCGGGTTCGAAAGCGATTGGGTGACTTTAAGAAACGCAAAGAGGGGAATCCTGATCTTGTTGTCGGAATTTTGGGGTGTATGGCCGAGCGTTTGAAAAAGAGTTTGCTTGAAGAAGAAAAATTAGTGGATCTTGTCGCTGGGCCCGATGCCTACCGTGACTTGCCAAATCTTGTTGACGAAGTTGGTACGGGGCAAAAGGCAGTAAATGTTTTGCTGTCGAGGGATGAAACCTATGCTGATATTTCGCCTGTTCGCTTGGATCAAGGCGGCGTTAGTGCTTTTGTAACGATCATGCGTGGTTGCGACAACATGTGTTCGTTTTGCGTTGTCCCTTTTACCCGTGGTCGCGAGCGCTCAAGAGACCCACATACCATTGTGAATGAATGTAAAGAGTTGTTTGCTGCTGGCTACCGTGAAGTGACATTGCTCGGACAGAATGTCGACAGCTACCGTTGGAATTTAAGTTCAAAAGGGGAAATCAAGGACATTACTCAAGCAACCACCAATTTTGCACAGCTGATGGAAATGGTTGCTTTGGTATCTCCTGATCTTCGGGTTCGATTTTCTACCTCGCATCCAAAGGATATGACGGACGATGTGCTGGAAGTCATGTCAAACTATGAAAATATTTGCGAATACATTCACCTTCCTGTTCAATCGGGTCATTCGGATGTATTGCACCGCATGAACCGTGGCTATTCTCGTGAGTGGTACTTCGAACGCATCGAAGCCATCCGAAGAATTGTGAACAACTGTGCCATTTCAACGGATATTATCTCGGGATTTTGCGGTGAAACGGAAGAAGAGCACGAGGCAACATTAAGTTTGATGGAACACGTGCGTTATGAATATGCATACATGTTCAAGTATTCCGAACGACCAAAAACATTGGCTGAACGAAGATTTGAAGACGATGTTCCCGAAGAAGTAAAAAGTCGCCGTTTGATCGAAATCATTGACAAACAAAACAGCCATTCTTTGGAAACAAATAAAAAAGACATTGGCAAAGTTTATAAAGTTTTGGTTGAGGGTCCTTCAAGACGCTCTACTGAGCAATACTGCGGAAGAAATGGACGCAACAGCATGGTTATTTTTGACCGAAATGGTGTAGAAAAAGGACAATATGTGATGGTGAAAATCACAGAGTGCACCTCTGCTACGCTTCTTGGCGAGTACATCGAAACATGTCCACCGGCATAATTTCAGCACGATGAATTTACAACAAGTAAAACAACGATTTGGAATCATCGGAAATGCACCGCTACTGAACCGTGCCCTCGAAGTGTCGATTCAGGTCGCACCGACAGATATTTCTGTTCTTGTAACTGGAGAAAGTGGCACGGGAAAAGAGATTATCCCACAGGTCATCCATCATTTAAGTTCGAGAAAACATGGCGAATACATTGCTGTGAACTGCGGAGCTATTCCAGAAGGAACGATTGACTCCGAATTGTTTGGGCATGAAAAAGGAAGTTTTACAGGAGCGCACGGAAGTCGTCAAGGCTATTTCGAAGTAGCGAATGGCGGGACAATTTTTCTAGATGAAGTGGCGGAACTTCCGATGCAAACACAGGTTCGTTTGTTGCGTGTTTTGGAAACAGGAGAATTCATCCGCGTGGGATCGTCCAAAGTCATTAAAACCAATGTTCGAGTGGTTGCTGCGACGAATGAAAACATGCAGCGCGCCATTGCCTCAGGGAAATTCAGGGAAGATTTATTCTATCGATTAAGTACCGTTCCCATTGGCTTACCCCCACTTCGCCAACGCAAAGAAGACATCCATTTATTGTTTAGAAAATTTGCCAACGATTTTGCGGACAAATACAGAATGCCAGCGCTGCGTCTTGATGACGATGCAGTGGCCCTGTTGAACAATTACAGTTGGCCAGGAAATATTCGTCAGTTGAAGAATTTGGTTGAGCAAATCTCGGTGATTGAAACGGCGAGAGAAATCAATGCAGCGACATTCATTCATTATCTGCCTGCGGAAAACGAAAAACTTCCCACAGTTTTGGGAGAAACTGGAGGCGACAATTTTTCCGAGCGAGAATTGATGTACAAGTTCCTCTTCGACATGAAGAAAGACCTGAACGATTTAAAAAAACTCGTCATCGAATTGATTGGCCAAGGAGAAAACATGACCTTAAATAATGATCAAGCGGCAATGCTGAATCGACTTTACCAGGATGTGACACCGGGCTTTACACAACCTCGACTTCCGAGTCCAGCAAACGAATCTGGGACCATCGCTTTCCGTCATGACGATGACCAAACTGAAGACATCGAAAGTCATATTGAAGTAGAAGAATCACTTTCACTTGAGGACCGTGAAAAGGAACTCATTCAGAAAGCGTTGGAAAAACACCGTGGAAAAAGGAAATATGCAGCTGCAGAGCTCGGAATTTCAGAACGCACGCTTTACCGTAAAATTAAAGAATACAACTTACCTGATTGATGAAGTTTCTATCCTTCATATCGATTATTGTTCTGCTCACTAGCTGTTATCCATCAAGCATTTCCTTTATTGACAGTGGTTCGATGAATGAAGCATGGAAGACATTTACGGTCAAAACATTAGAAAACAGAGCGCCCAATGCGCCGACAAGCTATACTGTTACCTTGTCAGAAAAGATCAAAGATGGCGTTCAGAACAACACACGTCTTTCATTGAATCCCAACCTAGGAAAAGGTGAAGTCAATATCGAAGGAACCATTTTAAGCTATTCAGTGATGCCAATTGCCCTGCAAGAAGGAGATAATGCAGCAAAAAACAGATTAACAGTTACCGTAAATTTTACGATATTCGTCACCAAACCTGAAGAGGAGGAAATGACTTTGACCAGCACGCGCTTCGTGGATTATGATTCAAAAACAGATCTAGCATCGGTTGAATCTACCTTGTTGGAAGAAGTTACGACACAGGTCGTACAAGATGTCATCAATAAATTGCTTTCCAACTGGTAATGTTGAACTTGACAGACATAGCACAGCGCATTGCACATCCTGAGAAATGTGACATATCTGATTTTGAGGATTTAAAATCATTTTCAACGCAATACCCCTATTGTCAGCTCTTTCCAATTCTGAGTTTAAAGGCGCTAGCGAATAACACTGATCTTCGTTTTGATGTCGAATTGGCACAATTTGCTTACCGCATTTCAGACCGCAGTCAGCTCTATGCATTGATTCACCAGAATGTAGCGGTGAAGTCCATAGAAAATTCCACCGAAGAAACCGAGAGTATTACTGAAAGCCCTGCCCCATTGCGCATTGTGACAGCCGATGAAGAAAACAATGAGGTCAGTACAACTCAGTCCCTTGAGGAAGATACTAACGCAGAGCTTAAAAATGAGTTAATACCTGTTATAACTATCAACGAAAGAACCATAGTAGACGATGAGGAGAGTGACGATGAAAATGACTCAGAATTTATCCCATTAAACATCTCAAGCAGTGAAGTGACCTTCGAAACTGAAGAACTTTCCAAGGATAAAGTGGAAATTGAGTCACCGAATGAAACTCCAGCAGAATTGGAAGCGACCAACAATAAAGATGCGCACGAAGATGCTCAAATCGATGAATTTGAACGAAGGATGTTGGCCGAAACGCTATCATCTGCCTATCGACTAGAAGAGTTGGCGCCTGAAGAGGAGGATGTATCTGATGAACAGGAGCACATTGATTCAGAGAACACAAACGATGCAGCAGCAGCAACACCTAATCGTTCATTTTCCGATTGGCTTAGGGTTGGAAATCAATCCTCCAACAGCGACATCGAAGAAGACAAATCTAAGCTTGATGACATCCTGGATCGTTTTATAGAAAATGAACCAAAAATCTCAAGACCTAAGGCAGCAATCGAGGAGAAACCCAAGCGTGCATTTTATTCTCCAGAAAAGAAAGCCAAAGAGAGTGTGGATATGCAGCACATGCCTGTAAGTGAAACATTGGGTAAAATCTTCGAACTTCAAGGGAATTATCCGAAAGCAATTTTCGTTTACGAGCAATTAATCTTGGCTAATCCAGAAAAAAAGAGTTACTTTGCAGCCCGAATAGAAGAACTTAACAAAAAAATCAATTCATAAAGATGGATTCATTATTCTCGATTATCATTATGTTGGCAAGTGTATTATTGATTCTTGTCGTGTATATTCAAAACCCGAAAGGTGGAGGTTTGAGCTCAGATTTTGGTGCAGCTCAACAAATTGGTGGTGTTCAAAAAACCAATGATTTCATTGACAAAGCGACTTGGTCATTGGCTGGAATCATCATGGTTTTGAGTATTGCGCTTTCTGTCCGCACGAAATCACCCGATACATCAGCAAAAGAACCACAACAAGCTGAGCAAGGGCAAAACAACGGAGGACAACCTCAGGGAAATAAATAAATTCATCCCCTGTTTTGCGACAAAATATTGTGTCAGTATGTCATGCATGCTGACATTTTTTTTTACTACCCAATCCATCGAATGAAAAAATGTCGGTTTTACTGCATTGGCACAAAATTCGAACAAGGGCAATGAGCAATTTTAACATTAAATTCAAACAACTATGTCAATTCAATTTAAACCGCTGGCCGACAGAGTTCTTGTTGAGCCTGCACCAGCAGAGCAGAAAACAGCGAGTGGGATTATTATTCCTGACACGGCAAAAGAAAAGCCACTTAACGGTAAAATCGTAGCAGTCGGAGTAGGTAAAAAAGATGAGCCCATGACGGTAAAAGTAGGAGACTCGGTGCTTTTCGGACAGTATTCTGGGACAGAAATTAAAATTGATGGATCGACCTACCTCATCATGCGTGAGTCGGATATTTACGGTATTTTTTAATTACTATTTAAACACATTATACAATGGCAAAAGATTTATATTTCGACGTTGAAGCACGCGAAAAATTAAAAAGAGGCGTAGATATTCTCGCAAATGCAGTAAAAATAACACTCGGTCCTAAGGGACGGAATGTGGTCATTGGTAAAAAATTCGGTGCTCCACATGTCACTAAAGATGGCGTAACCGTAGCAAAAGAAATTGAGCTAAAGGACCCTGTTGAAAACATGGGGGCACAAATGGTCAAAGAAGTGGCTGCTAAAACCGCTGACATCGCCGGAGATGGAACAACAACTGCGACAGTTCTTGCACAAGCAATTGTTACTGCAGGACTCAAAAATGTCGCTGCTGGAGCAAATCCAATGGACCTCAAGCGAGGAATCGACAAGGGTGTTGCTGAAGTGGTTCGCAACTTGAAAAAACTGTCAAAAGAAGTTGGATCAGACAACGATAAAATCAAGCAAATCGCAACAATATCTGCAAATAACGACGAAGCTATCGGAACGTTGATCGCTCAAGCAATGAAAATAGTAGGTAATGATGGCGTAATCACAGTGGAAGAGGCGAAAGGAACGGAAACAGATATGAAAACTGTGGAAGGAATGCAGTTCGACCGTGGCTACCTTTCTCCTTACTTCGTGACGAATACCGACAAGATGATTACGGAAATGGATAAGCCAATGATTCTTATTTGTGAGAAGAAAATCTCAAACATGAAGGAATTGTTGCCTATTCTAGAGCCTGTGGTTCAAGCAGGTCGTGGACTACTCATTATCGCTGAAGATGTTGACGGTGAAGCTTTGGCCACTTTAGTCGTGAATAGACTCCGTGGTTCATTGAAAATTGCAGCCGTAAAAGCTCCAGGATTTGGTGATCGCAGAAAAGCCATGTTGGAAGACATCGCAATATTGACGGGTGGAACGGTGATCTCAGAAGAACGAGGATTCACATTGGAAAGCGCAACCTTAGACATGCTTGGAACAGCAGAGAAAATTGAAATTGATAAAGACAATACAACGATTGTAAATGGCGGTGGCGAAAGCGCTGATATTCAATCGCGTGTTGGACAAATCAAAGCACAAATGGAATCTACTACTTCTGACTATGACCGTGAAAAGCTACAAGAGCGTTTGGCGAAATTAGCAGGTGGCGTTGCTGTACTTTATGTGGGTGCACCAACAGAAGTTGAAATGAAAGAGAAGAAGGACCGTGTAGACGATGCCTTGGCTGCGACACGCGCTGCAGTGGAAGAAGGGATTGTTCCTGGTGGAGGTGTTGCCTTGATCCGTGCTATCGAAACATTGGATTCATTGACTGGCGAAAACGAAGATGAACTTACTGGGATTCAAATCGTGAAGCGTGCTGCTGAAGAGCCATTGCGTCAAATCATTGCAAACGCAGGTGGTGAAGGTGCTGTAATCGTTCAGAAAGTAAAAGAAGGGAAAGATGATTTCGGATACAACGCACGTACTGAAAAGTATGAAATGCTTTATGCCGCTGGAGTTATCGATCCAACGAAAGTAACGCGCATCGCTGTTGAGAATGCAGCATCCATCGCAGCCATGTTGTTGACTACAGAATGTGTCGTTGTTGACCAACCTGAGGAAAATGGACCAGCTATGGGTGGTATGCCGGGTGGAATGCCGGGGATGATGTAATTTGAGTTACGAGTTACTAATTACGAGTTTGGTGGCTCCACCGCAGCGGACACGTGAGGCACTCGAAGTTACGAGTTACGAGTTACTTATTACGAGTTAGGGGCTAGTCTTCAAACATCTTATAGAGACCGTCACTGACGGACTCTTACTCGTTTCTTTCTTCCTGATGTAATCAGATAGCGAGAAGCGTCTATATAAAAAACCCTCTTCGGCAACGGAGGGGGTTTGTTTTTTGGACGAAAGGACAAGGGACAATAGATTTTAAGACAGCAAGATG
>CALPWQ020000076.1 GCA_943327315.2 Chitinophaga pinensis | reverse complement strand
TCGGAGTCATAACCGCGATGCGTGGCCAAATCAAAAGCAACGGATAGACCTTTTTGTCCGGCAGCAAGATTTCTTCTGTAAAAAGCATTCGATTCTTCTGCAGTAGAAAATCCAGCATATTGACGAATCGTCCAAGGCCGAATGGCATACATGGACGCATAAGGTCCTCGTAAAAATGGAGGAAGCCCGGAGACATATCCAATATGCTCAGTTTGCGCTATGTCTGTCGCCGTGTACCGCGAATTCAAATGAATCCCTTCGGCCGTTTCGAAGTAGCTCTGACTGACTTCACTTGTACTTCCTTTTGCTTGAAAAGAAATTTTTGAAAAATTGATCTTACCCATTTTTTTCAGTCATTAGTTCACGTTCAAGGATAAGGTATGGCAAACCAAAATAGGTCAATGCATCGGCGTAGTCTGCTGTTTCAGGTGAGGGATTAGCGAACTTATTCACGCCAATCAAAAGGTTTTTACCATCGCGAAGAAGTGTTAATCTCTGTTTCGCAGTTGATCGAATAAGCGATTGTATAAATTCAGCACATTCTAAAGTAAAAACACCATTTTTGGATTCAGTTTCCTGAAATAAGTCCCAAGCATTTCCCGAAAATTGTGTCGTCAACTGCTCAAGCGCATAACTTCCGCCCATTGGGTCGTTTACACTATGCAAATAACTTTCTTCCTTTAAGAGCAAGGAGATATTGGTGGCCATTCGTTCAGCAAGTTCGAGCGAAGGGTGTGAACTTGCACATGTGTAGGGATGAATGAGTAGGCTATCTACTCCTGCAACTGCTGCAGAAAGTCCTTCCGTTGTTTGTCGCAATAAGTTGGTGTATGGATCTTTCAATGATTTATTCATTGGGCCACTAACCGCCGTAATGACGCAGTTTTTTGAGCAGGAATGTGCCGGAGAATACGCATCAACGATGGATGACCAAAGTTCTTTCAATGAACGTGTTTTCGCAATGGAGTAAAAATAATTTGCTGTAATTCCAACTGAGAAATGAATGCATGCTGCGGCTTGATCAATGTTCATACCCTCATCAAGCAAAACACCCAAACATTCATTTGCAGTTGATAAAGAAAAGGCAAGTTCTTGTGTGGCATTCGCTCCAGTTTGTTGCAGTCCGTATGCATTGATGACAATGAAGGGCGTTTGTTTCTCACTGAACAAGGGGGCCAGTTTGCGAATCGGGTCCAATCCAACAACATGAGGGTCAATGGCATATTTGATCTTGCCATGGTATGAACTTCCGAGGGATTGCTGAATGCGAGAAACCGTTTCTATGCTATTTGTGACAATTGTAGTATGGATGTGCTGAAATTCAATTCCTTTAAAAAGGAGGTCTAAATCCGCTGATTCATTTGTTCTAAAATCGAAAATTGGCTCGTCACACCCCGTCATTAAAAGTTCAATGACTTTTTCATTTGTAGATTTTTCGTCTTGAACCTCAATTAACGTTGCGATGTGCCAATCATTTCTGGTTGAGTTCCCGCGGCGAGATCCTTCGGCACTATTTCCCCCTAGATCAAATTGATACGTAGCGTAGTGGATGCCCTCGATTTCATCGTGTCGCTCTAAGATGCTGGGATCTTCTCCTTTTAGTTCCTTCGTCAATTGAATTTGCCATTCTTCTAGACTAGGGATAGGAAAATCTTGTTTTAAACCAATCATTTATTTGTGTCAATTAATTCGAAATTCATTGAGCTACGAAAATACGGAAAAAGGAGATTAGATAAATAGTTTCAATACGATCACCGTCAAGGCCGTAAATGCACAACACGAAAGGAACCATGCTCCAAAAGATTTATACCCTTGATTTCTAAAGTATAGATAGCTCAAAGTGCCGCAAGCAATGCCAATGATGAATGTGTAGGCGAGGTTCATACGGAAGGATTATTTGGCATGTAATTTGAAAATTGCCGATGAATTTCAAAAATACATAAAAATGAAAGCACTAAAAAAAGGAATGGGTTTGATGGTCGTAGCCTTCATTTCATCCATGTCAATCGCACAAGAACAAAAACAAAGCGAACAAAAAGAAATTGAACCAGTAAAAGTAAACGAAGTCCTTGTGTCAAAGAAAACGCATAGCCAACGAAAAGACAAAAAGCTTTTACGTGTCGAGCGAATTCAAAAGGCTGAAAAAGAGGAAAAAGAATAAAAGAGAAAGGGGCGAAAGCCTCTTTTTTTAGATCGCAAATTGCTCGAAGTGATGCGTCAGGTGTTTTTTGTTCAAAAGACACCATTCGTCAAAATTCAAAGGGCCATAGTATGGATGAGTTTCTGTTTGATTTTCATCAGCGAAGTGCTCCTCAAAGTCAATCCATTCGAGCAGAAATTCATCAATCGCCAATTCGATTTCTTCATGGCGCAGAAGCGTGTCTTTTGCTGCAAAAGGAACTTCAATATTTCGTGCCATTGGTTTGTCAGATAGCAAAAACGCCTTCATTTTTTCCAGTTTTTCTTCCGGAATTTCCAAAGGAAAATGAACTTTCCCTGAAGCAATGCGCAAGGTGTCCGTCAGGTGCTCAATCATTCGCTGAGCAGACATTGATCCCCAAATGGGTTTAGCATCAGGACTCAAGGAGTCCATTCGGCCTAAAATGTGTGTAATTTCTAACTCTACAGGTTCCATTTCTATTTTTTTCCAATAAGAATATTTAAGCTGCTGGGTACAACTTGAATGTTCAATTCATCCCGTACATCAAACGGTTCACCGTCGTAATGCGCAATTTTTTGACTCAGTTTAATGCGTGCTTTTTGAAAAGGGATCACCTCTGCAAATTTTGACTTGTGAGAAGTCCGACGGAAAAAGCGGAATATAACGCTTGGTGCGAACCACATTGAAAATGGCTTTAAGATGCACAATTCAATTTTCCCGTCTGTGACATCAGAAGTGGGAGAAACGACAAATCCATTTCCAAACTCAGATGCGTTGGCAATTGTACACAATACAACTGGCATGGTCTTAATTTCACCATTCAGATCAACAGAAATATTGATTGGATTGTAGCGCATAAATTCACGAAGAACAAGTTTTACATAACTCCAAAACCCACGTTTGTGGTAACTGTCGAATTTCTTGGCTACAATTGCATCGAAGCCATAGCCCCCAATTCCTAGAAAAGGTTTGTCATTCACTAAAACGGTGTCCATGCGAATGGATGCTTCTTTATTGATACATTCAATCGCTTTTGGAATGTTTACAGGAATTCCCATGTGGCGTGCTAAACCATTACCAGATCCACAAGGAAGAATGGCCAGTTTTGTTTGAGTACCAATCAATGAAGTGCCAACCTCGTGAACAGATCCATCACCACCAACAGCACATACAATATCAACTCCGTTCATTGATGCTTCGTAAGCCAATTTTTTGGCATGCTTTCGGTACTCCGTAAAAACGATGTCGTAATTGAATTTAGAATGATCCAAATACTTTTCAATCTGTTCTGGCAAATCCCCTTTTTTTCCGACTCCGGAAATTGGGTTGATGATAAATCGGATCTTCTGCTTCATTTCACATGCGTTTTATTTTGAACCAGATCCCGGTTGTAGCGCTGAATAATCGCTTTCAACCTTCGCTCAGATGCACGCACTTCCTTTTTGTAAAAACGCAGTGAGTCCGTCGATGATTCAATTTTGACAGTGAATTCATGCAAATATCGTGCCTTATCTTTTGAAAAAGTAAGCATTTGGTGTTTTTTGAAGTAAAAATAGGCTCCTTCCAAATAGGCAAATGCTTCGCGTTCACGTGGATCGAAGTAGGATCGACCAAAAGCATAGTATTTTGTATCGATATTCAGCAAATCAAGCAAGGTAGGCATAATGTCGAGCTGCTGAAAGATTTTTTGCTCGCGCTTGGGTTTCAATCTCCCTTGAGGATCAAAGAAAACAATCGGAACGCGGTACATGAACTTACGTTGGCTATAGAGCTTGTCTACTGTAGCGGGTGAATGGTCCGCAACCAAAACAAAAATGGTGTTCTTATACCAAGGTTGCTTTTTCGCTTCTTCGAAAAACTTTTTTAAAGCGATATCTCCGTAATTGATGGATGCACAGATGGGTTGACGTCCCTTTCTAACTTTGTTTCTCCAATGAGGTGGAATGTAAAACGGATGGTGCGAGGAAAGGGTGAATAATGTCCCGAAAAACGGCGCCTTTAACTTTGTCAACTGTTTTGCTGTCCATGGATTGAAGTACTCGTCGAGAATGCCCCAGGTCTTGTCGAAATGGGCGTCATTTCCATATTCATAGCGGCCGAAGTAGTGTTCAAATCCAGCTTGAGCAGCGAAACTGTCGAAACGCATCGAACCATTGGTGGCGCCATGGTAAAAAGCTGTGGAATAACCATTTTTCTTGAGAATTGAGGCCAAGGATCCAATCCGATTGTTGCCGTAGGGTGAAGAAATATAGGGGTTGTCCATGAGGCTTGGAATCGAAGCCAAGATGGCTGGGACAGCTTCAATCGATTTCTTCCCGTTGGCTATGCCGTATTCAAAAGTGAGTGATTTCCCAATGATCGAATCGAAAAATGGGGTGTAACTTTTACCGCCATTAAACGCGCCTACAAACTCATTTCCAAAGCTCTCTAAAATGATGACCACGACATTGGTCTTCTCGGGCAGGACATGAGCTGGTTTTGAGTGCTGAATGGGGTTAAAGATGGCCTGTTCGGTTTTTTTGTCGAAATAATCTTTAAAATCAAGTCGCTCTTTGCCATATGACTTAATCATGGTAAATGCTGTGTTCAATACCAAACCAGAGTTTGCAGGATCGGTAAATTGAGAAGCTTCCATGATGCCGACGGGCTTGAGCTGGAATCCACCACGGCCAATAAAGACAAACACTAAAGAAAGAACCACCGCCTGAATCGAAGCCGTTTGCCAAGATGTTTTTGGAACCTTAATTTTTTCTGTTTTTCGATAAAGCCATTCGGAAATGGAAATAAGCGCAACCAAAAAAAGTATGATTAGCCAGAAATCTTTAAAAAAGGTGCCTGCCAATTGTGCAAAGTCACTTCCTGCACCCAATACGGTGAATAAATCAAAGGTTGAACGCTTTGATGTATAGCGAAAATACTCGACATCCATTAAGTTCAATGCGCAAATGATTGCCGTTATACCATGGAAGTACATCTTCAAAATAGCATTGAAAATGCGCTCGTATCGGATGTTTTTAAAGGAATGTATGACAACAAAGGGCAGGAAAATCAATCCAATGGTGACGCAATCAAACCACAAGGCAGCAGCAAAGTCTAGAAGGCCTGCATTTGGAAAACTGCCGTGATTGAATCCAAAAAAAATGAGTCGACAAATGGTCATCATCAAAAGGACGATGGACAGTCGAGCGAATAGCTGTTTGACGGAACCGAACACGTTGCGAAATATTGCCATGTATGGATGCAAAAGTAGAAAATAATCCATGGAAGTTCTTAATATTGTGATGGAACAATACCATAGAAATGAAAGGAAAAATAGTTGGCTGTGTCTTCATGGTCTTTTTTGCCATCAATGTCTTCGCTCAAAATGACGGCGCTTTCATCATTTACACGTCGAAAGGCAAAAAAGTTAGCTACAAGAAGTTGCTGAAAAAGGCGATTGAAAACCAGGTCGTGTTCTTTGGTGAATACCACGACAATCCAATTGCGCATTGGCTTGAACTTGAGTTATTGCGCGATTTATTTGATAGTCATGGGGCCTCATTAAAAATGGGCTTTGAAATGTTTGAACAGGACCAACAAATGCTCTTGATCGATTACATCGATGGCAAAATCTCTGATCAGCAGTTTGAGGACAGCTGCCGTTTATGGCCCAATTATGAGACGGATTATAAGCCACTTCTTTTGTTCGCTAAACAAAACCGCATGACGTGCATTGCGTCAAATGTCCCTAGGAAATATGCATCATTGTTGTACAAACAAGGACGACCAGCGCTTGACAGTCTTTCCGCTCAAGAGAAGTCCTATATCGCCCCATTGAATTTCCCTGTCGATACCACCTTGTCGCAATACGCACCGCTGAAAGAAATGGATCAACACATGGATGGGGGACATTTATTGGAAGCTCAAGCCTTGAAAGATGCGACAATGGCCTATTTTATGGCAAAAAACATCAATGTAGGTGATCATTTTTACCACATCAATGGTGCCTACCATTCCAATTTTTATCAAGGAATTCTCTGGTATCTGAATAGAGAAAAGTCGGGGCTCACCACCTTGACGATTTCAACGGTAACACAAGAGAATATCAGGAAATTGGAAAAAGAATATGTCGGTAGTGCCGATTTTATCATTTGTGTTCCAGAGTCCATGACACGTACCCATTGATCATTACATTTTTAAAAACAACCAAAACATGAAACGTTTTTTAGTGGTTTTGACCTTCTTTAGTGCACTTTTATCTGACGCACAAATTTTGGTGGAAGAAGGTAAGCCTGTGAATCAGAAGCCTGTGAAAGAGATTAAACAGTTAGAAACTACAGGTCAAACAGCTGTTTACGCCATTTCCAATTGGTCCAAGACATTTCGAACTTTAGAATCAAACACTGGTTATTTTGGTGACACTTTGGGGACTAGAGCCGACGAAACATTGATTCAAAACTGGTCGTTTGGCCTTGGCCTGCGGAATCGAATCAATCGCTTCTTGGTTTGGGACGGGGGAATGTATTTCAATCGTTATGGTGAACAATATGCCTTTGTTGGAACGGATACTACGTTCTCTTATCAAACCACCTACAGCTACATTGGAATGCCTGTGCGCATCAATTTGTCTATGGGGAAAGAGATACAATGGCATGTCGGTGTGGGTTTATTGCCTCAAATGTTTGTTCAATACAACCAAAAACAACAATGGACGACAACGCAAAATTCATCTGATTCGCAGGTAATTAAAACAAATAGTGGCTACAACCCCTTTGTTATTTCTGCTATCTTCAATGCGGGTGTTCAATTCAATTTCGCCAGTGGATGGGGTGTGATCATAAGCCCTGAATTGCGCATTCAACTCAATTCAACCTATCAAAAACAAGCAACTTACATTCATAAAGCACGTGCCTATGGAGTGAGCTTTGGTTTAATTAAAAATATTTAGTCAATGACCACCATCAATGAACTCATTACCCATTTAGAAAACCTTGCACCACGAAGTATGCAGGAGTCATACGACAATTCAGGGTTGTTGATTGGGAATAAAAACACAACTATTTCAGGTGTTTTGGTTTGCTTAGACTGTGTGGAATCAGTTGTTGACGAAGCTATAGCGAAAGGGTGTAACTTGATTGTTGCCCACCACCCATTGATTTTTAAAGGACTAAAACGCATTACAGGATCAGGTTACGTGGAACGCACGGTTGAAAAGTGCATTAAAAATGACATCGCTGTATACGCCATTCACACCAATTTTGACAACTACCATCAAGGTGTGAATGCGGAAATTGGTCGACGCTTGGGCTTGACCAATGTAAAGGTGCTCTCTCCAAAATCAGAAGCACTTTATAAACTCGTTGTGTTCTGTCCCGAAAATGAAGAGAGTCTGCTCAATGACGCGCTTTTCGGCGCAGGTGCTGGACATATCGGCAATTATTCTCACTGCAATTTTTCATCAGAAGGAATGGGTTCCTTTCAGCCAGAAGATGGAGCGAATCCTATGGTTGGTGAAATTGGTTCACGGACAATTCTTTCAGAAAAACGAATGGAATACGTGGTGTCTGAACACCGATTGAGTGCATCTTTGGTCGCCATGAGGTCAGCCTTGAGCTACGAAGAGGTCGCTCACGACATCATCAAACTATCGAATGTCAATCAGCAAGAGGGGAGTGGGATGCTTGGTGAATTGGCAGAATCGATGCGTGCGATTGACTTTTTGAAACATGTGAAGCAGGTCTTTGGTTGTGGCGCAATTCGATTCACTGACCTTGAAGACAAACAAGTGAAAAAAATTGCGTTTTGCGGAGGATCAGGTAGTTTTTTATTGAATCACGCCATCGCAGCAGGTGCAGATGTTTTCGTAACTGCCGACTTTAAATACCATGAATTTTTTGATGCTGATGGTCAACTAATCATCGCTGATATAGGTCACTATGAAAGTGAGCAGTTTACATCAAATCTTTTGGTTGATATATTAACGAAAAAATTTACTACATTTGCCGTCCGATTAACGGAGCTCAATACGAATCCAATTAATTATCTATAGCACATGGCAGCAGCTGCGACCAAAAAAGAAGTTACAGTGGCGGAAAAACTGGACGCCCTTTTTGAATTACAAAAAATCGATTCTGAAATCGACCGCATTCGCACCATTCGTGGTGAATTGCCTCTCGAAGTTCAGGACCTTGAAGACGAACTCGCAGGACTTCAAACACGAATCTCCAAGATTCAAGAAGAAGCGAAAGAGCTAGAAACTGAAGTTACGGATCGTAAGAACGCGATGAAAGACTCGGAAACGGCGATTGCGAAATACAAGGAGCAACAAAACAATGTGCGAAACAACCGTGAATTTGAATCTCTTGCGAAAGAAATTGAATTCCAAGAGTTGGAAATTCGTCTTCATGAAAAGAAGTCGAAAGAAGCAAAATTGAAGGTGGAGGCGAAGAAAGAAGTACTCGACGAAGCATTGCAACGCTTAGAATTCCGTGAAGTTGACTTGAAAACGAAGCAAGCTGAGTTGGATGAGATTGTGAACGAAACGAAGAAAGACGAAGACGATTTGATAAAAAAATCAGATTCAGCGAAAAAGTTGATCGAGGACAGATTGATCGTTGCTTACATGCGCTTGCGCTCAAATGCAAAAAACGGTTTGGCTGTTGTTCAAGTTGAGCGTAACTCTTGCGGAGGTTGTTTCAATAAAATTCCACCTCAACGTACCTTAGATATTGATTCGAAGAAGAAAGTAATCGTATGCGAACATTGCGGTCGTATTTTGGTCCCTTCTGAAAAACTTCAAGAAGCATAAGCGGTAATTCCGTTTTCTATAACATAAAGGGCGGAAGATATCCGTCCTTTTTTATTTTCTGTTCACCATGAAATTTTCTGATTATCCGATATCAACCTTGATTATTGAGCAACTGGAGTCCATGGACTTCCGGAAGCCAACGGATATTCAATTTAAGTCCATCAAGCACATTCTCGAAGGGGAAGATGTGATGGCGGTGGCGCAAACAGGTACAGGAAAAACAGCTGCTTTTGCGATTCCTGTCATAGATCGTATCGAAAAGCGAAAAAGAAAAGGATACAAAGGTGTTCGTTGCTTGGTCATGGTGCCAACGCGCGAATTGGCCAAACAAATTGGCTCAGTATTTACAGAAATCGGAAAGAGAACTTCTGTGAAATCATACGGGCTCTTTGGTGGGACGGACCAGGACCAGCAAATTCGAACATTGAAAAATGGGGTAGATGTACTTGTTACCACTCCTGGCCGAATGTTTGACTTGATTTCACAAGGTCATCTAGATGTTTCTCAACTCGAAGTGCTTGTATTGGACGAGGCAGATTTAATGCTAGATCTTGGATTCAACAAGGACATTAAAGATGTCATGAAACACATTCCGAAGAATCGACAAACCCTGTTTTTCTCAGCAACCATCTCTAAGAAAATAAAATCGCTGGCTTACGATGTGGTGCGAGATGCGATTCGAATCCAAATCTCACCTAAAAATCCTGTAGCCCAAAACATTGATCATGCCGTGGCATTCATTCAGATGGACGACAAACGTTTCTTTCTTGAAAATATACTAAAGGAATATCCGGAAAATATGTTCATTGTGTTTGCTCGTACGAAAGTACGTGTTGAACGCATTGTCGCAGCCATGGAACGTGTCGGTGTGAAAACAGAAGCCTTGCATGGTGGGATTGAGCAAAAAGACCGCTTCGCCATCTTGGACCGCTTTCGGGCAGGAGAAAATCGTGTGCTGATTACAACTGATGTTGCAGCGCGAGGTATTGATATTCCTTCCATGGACTATGTCATCAATTATGATCTGCCTGATGATCCCGAGAATTATGTGCACCGCTGTGGTCGAACAGGCCGCGGAAATCGTCGTGGTCAGGCATTGTCCTTTTGCAGTGATTCAGAAAAGAAATTGCTTGAAGATATCGAAGAATATACAGGTGAAGAAATTGAACACTATGAAATCGATCCCAACGATTACAGTGAAATCATGAAAGACATTGAAGATCCAACCTACAATTGGCAACGCTTAATCGATCAAGCCAATAAAGAGCGGGGCAAGGATGAAGAATGGTGATTGTATTCGATTCATTCTTAATTCTTCATTTTTAATTCTTCATTTTTAATTCTTCATTCTACAGTATATTCACTTCGCGCTCCAAAGCAACGCCAAACTTCATTTCTACATCCGCAATAATCCGCGAGGAAAGATTATAGATTTGTTGTCCAGTTGATCCGCCATAGTTCACCAAAACAAGGGCTTGCAAGGCGTGAACACCATAAGTGTCTTCGCGAAAGCCTTTCCATCCCGCCTGTTCAATCAGCCATCCCGCCGCCAACTTACACGTTCCAATTTCCGCTGGATAATGGGGCACATCATGAAAATTCGTCTTTATCTTTTCCATAATCGAAAAGTCAACAACTGGATTCTTGAAGAAACTTCCTGCATTGCCCAATACTTTTGGGTCGGGTAGCTTACTGCTTCGAATGGCAATTACGGCCTTACTTATATCTTGAATACTCGGCTCTGAAATGCCCATTTTTTTCAATTCAGCATCGATTGCTCCATACGTCGAATTGATTTTTGGGTGCTTGTTTAATCGGAAAGTAACGGCAACAATGACATATTGACCCTTTAGTTTTCGCTTGAAGACACTTTCACGGTAACCGAATTCACATTGCTCCAAATCGAAGGTGTGTATATCCCCTGTAGCAATGTGGTAGGCTTCCAATGAATGGAAAACATCCTTAATTTCCGCGCCATAGGCTCCAATGTTTTGCATTGGACTCGCACCAACACTTCCCGGAATTAAACTCAAATTTTCTACGCCACCAAGATTTAATTCGAGGCAACGAAGAACGAACTCATGCCAAACCATGCCCGAGCCAACTTTGACGTATGCATAAGTACTGTCCTCCCATTGAACTTCGAACCCTTCGATTTCATTGCGTAGCACCAAGGCATCGACATCCTTGGTGAACAAGACATTACTTCCGCCTCCAAGGACAAGTAGATCCTTAAATTCGTTTCCATGCAAGCAAGTGCGCAGTTCAGCTACAGAAGTGAAACGAGCGAATGTGGCAGCGTTCGTCTTTATGCCAAATGTGTTGAATGGAGTGAGGTCCTGGTTGTTCTTGATCATAAATCAAAAATACGAAATCATTGGTCCGATTATACGCTTTTATAAAAAGGTTTTAATCGACAATACCATGTAAATGGTGGAACGTCTGTATCTTTGTACCATGAAATTTAAATCCGTTTCACTAGAAGAAATCAATCGCTACAGCACCAATACCCTCATGGGAGTGCTGGGAATAGAGTGCATTGAGATTGGTGAGGACTTCATCGTGGCAACGATGCCAGTCGATCATCGTACACATCAGCCAATGGGTATGCTTCATGGTGGAGCAAGTGCTGCACTTATCGAAAGCATCGGATCCATGGGCTCTAGTTTGCTCATCGATTTGGAAAAAGAATTTCCCGTTGGGTTGGAGGTGAATGCCAATCATGTCGGAGCAATAAAATCGGGTTATGTGAAGGCCATAGGTAAAATCGTACATGCCGGAAAACGAACGCATATCTGGCAGGTTGATGTTTTTGCCGAAGAAACAACCCGTTTGATCTGCACAGGTCGACTTACCGTCATGATTATTGAGAGCCATTGACGGAATTTGTTAAATATCGTCTTCCTGGAAATTCTATTGTTCATAGTTCTGGTCAATTTCATCCTTGGAATGGACAAGAACAAGGTTTCTTGGTCACTGATTTTTTAGTGAATGATCCACTTGTGCTCATTCCAGACAATCGGAATGAAAATGCTCAACCGATTTTTTCAGTTGAGTTGCCTCATGAAACATCGCAAGAGGAGTATATTCATCTGTCCAATCGCATCCATCAAGAAATAAGCGCTGGTGCCTGTGACAAGGTGGTTTTAAGTCGAACAAAATTAGTTTCGTACAATTCAGATTTCTTGTTTGCAGATTTCAAACGCCTTTGTGAAACGTATCCAAATGCATTCGTTTACTTGGTTTCTTCATTAAAATACGGGACTTGGATCGGCGCTACACCCGAGCTTCTTTTGCACAATTCTGGAGCTTATTGCCAAACCGTAGCGCTTGCAGCGACGAAAAAAAAGGATGATTCAAGCGAATGGACAGATAAAGAGTATTTTGAACAGGGTGTTGTGAATGAGTTCATTGTTCAACGTTTGCGGGAGCTTGGATGTGAAGGAATTCAAAGCAATGACCGTCATGAATATCTTGCAGGCCCCTTAAAACATTTGCGTAACGAAATTACATTTAAGTCGACATCGATTCCTTTAGAGAAATTGGTTCAATCGCTACATCCAACGCCGGCCGTGAGCGGATTGCCTCAAGATAAGGCCATCGCTATAATCGAAAAGTTGGAGAGGCACGATCGTTCGTTGTATGCTGGAGTTATTGGTGTTGTGGATGAACAATCTTCACATTTATTTGTCAATCTACGTTGTGCACAAGTCTTTAAAAATACACTTTGCCTTTATGTAGGAGGAGGACACACAGAAGCATCAGATCCACTTGCAGAATGGGAGGAAACGGAGAATAAGGCAAAAACTCTTCTCAACATTCTGCAAAATCACTAGCTTTGAAAGGAATGATCACAAGCAATAAAACAATCGTCGAACAACTTGTTGCGCAATGCCTGCAACATGGAATGAAGCATGTTGTCTGTTCGCCCGGATCGCGCAACGCACCGTTCATGATTGCCTTTGATGAACACCCTGAAATTAGCTGCTATGTTATTCATGATGAGCGCAGTGCAGCTTTCTTTGCGCTAGGCCTCTCTCAACAATTGGACGCGCCAGTGGGAATCGTTTGTACATCGGGTTCGGCACCATTAAATTATTATCCAGCAGTCGCAGAGGCCTATTATCAGTGCATTCCTTTGGTTGTCATCACGGCTGATCGTCCAGAAGAATGGGTGGATCAAGGGGATGGACAAACCATTGTACAGCGGGATGTATTTGGCAAGCACGTGCGCTATGCCTGTTCGTTTAGCGACAATGAGCAAAATCCTGATGCCATCTGGTTTGTTCAACGTGAAACGGCCATCGCTTTCAATCAGGGCAATGGAGATTGGAAAGGCCCAATACATTTTAATGTGGGTTTACGCGAGCCACTTTATTCGCGCTCGGAAGCAAAAGGTATCCTTGGAACAAGCATTTATTCCTCTAAAGGAGCATTTCGCTTGAGTAAAAGTGATCTTATCGTGTGTGAGGAAGGCTTGAGTTTGCCAAAAAAATTAGTGATTTGTGGTCAAATGAATCCAGATCCAAAGCTCTTGGAGGCATTGAAACTTTTTGCAAATGACCACTCCGTGCTTATTTTGGTTGAAAATACGTCCAACCAAAGTAACCAGCGATTTGTGCACTGCATTGATCGGCTTTTGAATGTCATTACGGATGAAGAGATAGAAGATTTTAAGCCGGATTTACTCATTTCTCTTGGTGGGGCCATTGTCTCAAAGAGAATAAAATCTTTCCTAAGAAAAAATAAACCTCAAATGCACTGGAAAATAGGGAGCGAATTTCCATACATGGATACGTTTCAGTGTTTATCCCATACCTTTAATACAGATGCATCGTCATTTTTCACGGAACTCTTGTCCTTGAATTACACCAAACAATCTTCAAACTATGGGGTGAAATGGAAACAGCGAGATTTTGAGCAAATTGATCGAATGTCTGCTGTAATTGGGGCTTTGCCGTATGCTGATTTAAGTGTCTTCGCATTGATTCAGGATTATCTCCCAGAAAACAGTGTGCTCCATATGGCAAACAGCTCGGTGGTCCGCTACTGTCAGTTGTTTGATTCTATTTCCTCGGTGGATTACTACTGCAATCGAGGTACTTCGGGAATAGATGGTAGCATAAGCACGGCTGTGGGTGCAGCTTATGCTGATTCAAATCGTTTGCATGTCATTGTAACAGGCGATATTTCATTCTTCTATGACAGCAATGCATTGTGGAATAAATACATCGGTTCAAATTTTCGAATTATTCTAATCAACAATCAAGGTGGTGGAATTTTTAGAATTATTCCAGGACCATCATCAACTCCTCAGATGGAAACGTATTTTGAGGCACATCACGAACATCAGGCTGAATACATTTGTCGTACATTCAATGTCGGATATACTTCGGTGGATTCACTGGATGCTTTTGCACAGTCAATGACCGATTTTTATTCGGTCAAACCAGGTGAAGGCACAAAATTGATCGAGATACATACCCCAGGAGATGAAAATGCAAAAAATCTTGACGATTTCTTCCTGAAAATGCGTTCTCCCAATTATTAAAATTAATTTTAAAAAATAGATACGTACTTGATGGAATTTTTTGACGCAATATTTACCCTTCACGGTGTTTTTTACTTGATAATTTTGAGTTTACTCGAGATTGTATTGGGAATTGATAACATCATTTTTATTTCGATTGTAACGGACAAGTTGCCTCCGATGAAGCAGCGAAAAGCAAGGAATATAGGTTTGTCTCTCGCGCTGATTGTGCGTTTATTGCTTTTGGCTTTGGTTTCTTGGATTATTCAAATGATAAATCCACTGTTTCCCAATACGGACATCTCTTTTCTAAAGGAATTCTCTATTCAAAGTTTGGTCTTGCTCATCGGTGGACTTTTCTTGATTTACAAAAGCACGGAAGAAATGCACCGTTCAATTGTGGGGAACCATGACTCTGGAGGGAAAGAAAAAAGTAGTCTCAGTGGGGTGATTTTGCAAATTGTTTTGATTGATATTGTATTCAGTTTTGACTCTGTGATTACGGCAATTGGGATGACCACTGACTTAAAGAAGGATTTGGGACATGATCCACTTGTTATCATCTACATGGCAGTGATTATTTCCATGATTGTCATGTTGATTTTTGCCCGCCAAATCAGTGATTTTATTCAGCAACGTCCAACCATTAAGATGATTGCACTTGGATTCTTGGTGACTATTGGTGTTTTGCTCCTGGCAGAGGCCTTTGGACAGCATGTACCGAAAGGATATATCTATTTCGCGATGGTGTATGCATTAATTGTTGAATTCTTGAATATTCGAATGCGTAAAAACAAACGAAATCATCAATGACAATCGAAGAGGCGAAGGTATTTTTCCCTGATCCAGAAAATTTTGAAGACCAGCTGGATGAGCACCTTTTTGGGTATAAGCAGTTTTTTCTCACCAAGCCCATTCTTACTGCCACATTCAAATCTCGATTGATTGAGGTCTTTAAAATTAATGGTGCAGCAAAGGTGTTGAGAATTGATTTTGAAGATTTAGAACCATTTAAATGGCCCAACATCGAATTCTCTCCCTCGGTTGAGACCTCCGTTTTGCAATACTTTGAATGGATTGCGGCGCAG
>CALPWQ020000075.1 GCA_943327315.2 Chitinophaga pinensis | reverse complement strand
TGTCAAGTCGCAACCATTCCCGCCGAAGCGAAACAAGTCCGCCGAAAAATATTGCCCGATGTCAAATTTATTGTGGCCGTAGCTTCGGGAAAAGGTGGTGTTGGAAAATCAACAGTGACTGCAAATCTAGCGGGTGGACTGACAAAATCAGGCTATAAGGTAGGCATTGTTGATGCGGACATCTATGGACCAAGTATGCCAACGATGTTTGATGTGGTGGGTGAACGTCCAACCATGTCGGATGTCGATGGGAAACCCTTGATCAACCCGGTTGAAAGTCACGGAATAAAATTGCTGTCCATCGGATTTTTTACGGAACAAGACAATGCTGTTGTATGGCGTGGACCAATGGCAGCGAAAGCCCTGAATCAATTGTTTACCGATGCGAATTGGGGTGAATTGGATTACTTGCTGATTGACTTACCGCCAGGAACGGGAGATATTCACCTGTCCTTGCTGCAATTGCTGCCCTTGGATGGTGTAGTGATCGTAAGTACCCCACAAGAAGTAGCTTTAGCTGATGCACGACGTGGAATCAATATGTTCCGCATGGAGGGTGCCAAAGTGCCAATCGTTGGAATCATCGAAAATATGGCATGGTTCACACCAGCAGAACTGCCTGAAAATAAATACTATATCTTCGGACGCGACGGCGCAAAAAATTTGGCTGAAGGCATGAATGTTCCTTTTTTAGGGCAAATTCCTTTGGTACAAAGTGTCCGAGAAGCAGGAGATGCGGGACGACCAGCGGTTTTTCAAGAAAATAGTCCATCAGCAAAGGCCTTTGACGAATTAGTTCTTACTTTTGTCAACGAACTGGATGCAATCAATCAGAAAAAACAGTCAAAGCACTAAGCCATGTTGAACAAGCAAGAATTGACCGAAAAAGTGCTGGGCGCCCTTGAACAATTGCGTCCCTTTTTGATGGAAGATGGAGGGGATATTGAATTGGTGGAAATCACCGATGATTCCATTGTCCGCGTAAGATTGCTTGGTGCATGTAGCGATTGTTCAATGAGCATGATGACACTCAAAGCAGGAGTGGAAGAAGCGATAAAAAAAGTAGCTCCAGAAGTTCAAGCAGTTGAAGCAATAAACATCACAACTTTCGCGTAACATCCGCATGAGTACTCGAACGAAACTTGGCATCATCGTCCTTTTCGCTCTAGCTGCTACGGTACTTGTCAATGAAATCAATCTCACATTTCTCGAACCCCATTATCCCTACAAACAAGGATTAATCACCACTGCTGACGAGTACAGTTATTTCTCAGCGGCAGAACAATTGTTGAAAACGGGGGAATGGAATGTCAACAGCACGGGAGAAAAAGCATACATCCGCACACCTGGTTACGGAATCATTTATTTTATCGCATTAGCGCTAGGTGGATCACACGCCTTTGTCGTGCTTAAATGCATTCAATTGTTCCTTTTCGCAGGAAGCATCGTTCTTTTCTTTCGGCTTGCGCGCTTGTTTACCGATGAAAAATTAAGTCTGATTGCCACAGCCATCTATGCACTTCTCCCCTGCTTTTCGGGATTTACCTATTACACCCTATCCGAATCCGTATTGCCCTTTTTTGTGCTGGCCTGGATATATTCCCTGCTCGTCCGAACTGAAAAAAATCAATGGCTGATGCTTTTGTTTTCGACTGCTGCACTCGTGATGATTCGACCACAACTCATTGTCTTTCCACTGATCATGCTGGGGTATTCTGCCGTGAAACGAGAGAAAGCCGTCTTCGCTCTGCTCCTTGGACTTCTGCCCTTTCTTGCTTGGCAAATCCGCACCACGACCATCATCGGCAAATGGCCCGGTCTGCATCCGATTTATTCGACCAACAACAATTCCTTGTACCGTCCTCCCCACCAAGAGATGACCGATTTGTTTCGCATCTGGGAATACCGCGGGGAGGTGTTTCATGGGAATATGGGCTTGCTGTCGGCAGATACATCACGATTGGCGAGGGAAAAGGTATTGCAAACGGTACCCAAAGGCTATCGAAAAGATCTTAAACTCCTTCTGGAGGAATTTCAACAATTCAGATGGCGCCAAAAAAGCTATGCTGGAAAAGCACTGCATGGCTATTTACCAGGGGAAGAGCGCTTGATTCAAAACATCCGCCAAGTGCGCGACAAACTCAGTGCGGAACATAAGGTTGACAACCTCATCCTTACCCCCCTCAAAAGTTTCAAGCAGCTTATTGGGACATCCATGATGAATCTGTATATATTTCAAGCGCCATATAAACAGGCTTGGGTAGTACTTGGATTGAAAGCAATCAGTTTTGGGCTAAACCTTTTGGGACTGTTGTCCGTTATTTGGGTGTTGATTCGTTCAAATGATCCAAGACTAAAACTGCTTGCTTTGGCCGTGTTCGCCTCTATATTCTACCTTTCTTTTTTCCAGCGGATGAATGAGGAACGCTACCTCTATCCATACTTGCCGGTGCTGCTGTTGTTTTTTTCGGCAGCGGTCGGAAGATGGAAAGGGAGATTGAAACAATTTCAACAGTAATATAGATTATTTCGATTTCCGACGAAGAAAAATCTAACTTTTACACGAATTTGGAAGGGGTGATGGATTTGGAGGATTTCAAGAAGTAAATGCCTTGTCAATGGTGCATTGATGTAATTTTTTATGCGTCTTGTGAAATCCACATTGTCATTATATTTATATGACAATCGGATTTTTTTCGATTATATACAAGAATTTTGACACAATTAATTTCTCTCAAAAGCTTCAATACTTCCGACCTATCGCCAATTTTGAACAACAAAAAAAGAGCGATATCAATGACACCGCTCTTTCCATTTTACTTATTTCAGTGCTTACAAAGCCGCTGCATACCTGCGAGCTACCTCATCCCAGTTGATTACATTGAAAAATGCATTCACATAATCAGGACGACGGTTTTGGTACTTCAAGTAGTACGCATGCTCCCAAACGTCAATCGCTAAAATTGGTGTTCCTTGGCAACCTTCGCCCATCAATGGATTGTCTTGATTTGGTGTAGAACATACTTCAAGTTTTCCACCAACCACACACAACCATGCCCATCCTGAACCGAAACGCGTTGCTGCTGCTTTGCTGAATTCTTCTTTGAAGGCATCGAAAGATCCGAATGCCGCATCAATCGCTGCTGCCACATCTCCAGTTGGATGTCCACCCGCGTTTGGTGCCATCACTTCCCAGAAAAGGTTGTGGTTCCAGAATCCGCCACCGTTGTTGCGCACTGCTGGTTTATCTTTACATGCCATTAAAATTTCTTCAATGGACTTGCCCTCCAACTCCGTTCCTGCGATAGCAGCGTTCAAGTTTGTCGTATAGGCGTTGTGGTGTTTTGAATGATGAATTTCCATCGTCATTGCATCGATATGCGGCTCCAAGGCATCGTACGCATAAGGCAATTTTGGTAGTTCGAAAGCCATAATTTGTGTGTTTTAAAGGATAAAAATAGAGTGTTTCTTTATTGAACTCAAAAGTACTAAAAACTGACTTGCGGAACAATTTATCCCACCCTATTGTTCAAGCACATTCCCAAAAATTGAATATTGAATAAAATTTCCTTGTATCTTCGTCTAAACTTATACACTATGAGAGTAATTAATATTCTGATTTTCATTGCTTTAACACACTTATCGTTCGGGCAATGTACCATCGATTTCACGCCTACAAGCACAGGAATTTATCCGGATACCTTGCCAACTGGCTATGTTGGACAGTCCTACGACACCGACATTACCTTCTTCATGCCTTTGGATACCTTGGGTTACGATTTCACCAACTTCAAAATTCTTTCGGTTTCTTTGCCTGTAGGATTGAACTGGCAATGCAACAACGCAGCAAACGGCTGTAACTACAATCCACAACAAAGCCAATACGGCTGTGTGAACATCGCCGGAACCCCATTGCTTGCTGGACAATACAGCGTTGAAGTGACCGTGATTGCCGACCTTACCATTGTTCAAGGGTATCCATTTACCTTTCAGATTTACCTCGAAATTCTTCCAAGCAACGTGACCACATCCAACGACGGATTTACCATGGTCGGTGCAGCTGGTTGTTCACCAATCACAGTTGATTTTACCAACAACAACCCTGGACTATTGGCCTACAACTGGAACTTCGGAAACGGAAACATCTCCAACTCAGAAAACCCTGCGCCGCAAGTGTACAACGCACCGGGTGATTACGTTGTGAACTATACAGCATATGGTAATTTAGATACGGTTTATGTCTATACCTTGACCAGTGTTTTTGTGAATTCCATGTCAAATTATGGCAACGGATTCCCATCGTATGATGTGGCTGATACCTACATTAAAGTGAAAGAAAACGGCAATGTGATTTACCAATCAAGTGTCATTGGAAATACAAATCCTACTGTTTCATTTACGACAAGTGTGCTTTTGAATCCAGCAAACACTTATGTACTTCAAGTGTACGAGGCGGATGAAACCTTTGGTGATTTGTTGTTTGGTGCTGATGACTTCATGGGAAATCACACCATTATGCTTACAGGATGTAATGGATGTGCGGTCACTGGTGGAGATTCGGGTGCAGGTGCCACTGTGAATTATATCGTGACTCTACAAACTATTCTACCCTCGCCTTCTGTCATTTCAGTAGATACCATTCACGTTTATGGTTACCCTCCTGTTCCAACTGTAACTTACGATCAATTTTCACATACCTTGACGACACCAGATAACGGATACAGCTATCAGTGGTATTTCAACGACAGTCCAATCGGTGGAGCAACGAGCAGTACCTATGAAGTGCTGCAATCTGGGATATACACCGTAATTGCCATCAACAGCAGTGGATGTGTGGCATTCTCGGATACCATTACGGCCGTATATTGCAGCCCTTGGTTGATGCCGACAATTAACTATGCGAACAATACGAACACAATCGTTGCAACTGGCGTACCTGTAGGATACAGCATTCAATGGTATTTGGATGGCGTACCTGTTTCGGGAGCTACGAACGATACACTCGTGATGTTGACTTCTGGCAGTTATACCGTAGACATGACCGACACCTTTGCTTGTGTGCATACCTCACCATTTTACTCGGCAAGCCTTGGTTTCGCTGAATTGATGAACATGGAATGGAATATTCAACCGAATCCAGCCAGCGATCAATTCACGATTGCACTCAACAGCAACCTTTCGATTGACAGCTACGCCATCTTGGACGCATCGGGCCGCGTGTTGAAAGAAGCACGTTGGGAAGAAGGACAAGCACAGGTTGTTTCAGCGCGTGACTTGACTGCAGGATACTACTTCGTTCAAATCCGCTCTGTTGCACGCAACTGGAGCAAGGTGCTGATCAAAGAATAATTGAGCTTTATTGATATGGAAAGGGATTCGAAAGGGTCCCTTTTTTTGTTAGATAAACAACGATTCTCTGAGATTATTAATTCAATAATTTTCTGAGTAATTATCTTTGATAAGCCTTGGATACATTAAACGATAGCTGCTTTTAAAATGAGTAATAGAACTTTAGAAATTTAAAAACTCAAGATGATTGAAATAAAAAGATACTTCGAGAAAATGGTTGATATTTCTGAAAAAGACTGGGAATTCTTTTCGTCTAAACTTACAAGACGAGAGTTTTCGAAAAAATCAATCTTATTAAAAGCTGGGGAAAAAGAAAACTATTTATCGTTCATTGAGGAGGGGATTATTCGGAAATGTATTCCAAATGAATTTGAAGACTCAACTTTTGAATTTGCATTCGCCAATAATTTTGTTTCCGCTTATGACTTTTTTTTAACACAGAAACCATCGAACTACCAATTAGAAACCATTTCAGACACAATATTATGGAGTGTCACTTTTGATGACTTACAATTAATCTATGCAAAAACACAAATTGGCAATACCATTGGTCGATTGGCAAGCGAAGAATTGTTTTTGAAAAAATCAAAACGAGAATTATCATTACTAACCCTATCTGCTGAAGAACGTTATCTAAATTTATGCAAAGAACAGCCGCAATTATTACAACTTATTCCACTCAAATTCATTGCTTCATATATTGGAATAACACCTCAAGCTCTTAGTAGAATTCGCAAACGCATTTCTTAACTCAGGTTCATTGTTTAAACTTTAGCTTAATTATAATTTTGCCGTGAATCAATTAAAAAACAACGATGAATGAAATGTTACTAGTGCTCATGTTGATTATCATACTCGCCAATTTTATAATTGCCCAAGATTTAAACCCGTATCATTATATTATTAAAGGGGTTGTAAAACAGAATTTTAAAATGGTCCAAGAACATCGTTATGATGCAGTTTTAAAAGGTATTTCTAATGTAAAACTGGAGCATACATTTGCAGGTGATAATAGTCTGGGCGGCACACGTCGTGATAAAGAAAGCTTGAGAAGGTGGTTCGAACGAGTAGGAACTGTGCTTCCAGACCTTATATTCGAAGTTACAGACATCGAAGTAAAAGGTACGCCAGCTAAAACGCTCATAATGGCTAGATGGACCGCTTCATGTGTTTTGTTAAATGGGCAACCCTACATAAACAGAGGTGTTCATTTTATCACATTGAAATGGGGAAAGGCAGTTAAATTTGATGTTTATGAGGATACTCAAACCGTGACGCTTGGCTTAGACATTCAATTTCACGAAGGTATCAAAGAGGCAAAAGCACAAAAAATTGAAAGTTGAGTTTATAAGGAGTACTTTCATTAACGAACTACCTATACTTCTCCTCGTACTTCTCGTACAGCGCTTTTTGTGAATTGTCCAAAGACATGAACAGACCATTGACCATCGCAAGGGTAACGTTATTGCTGCGCATGTCCAAGGCGGAACCTGTCGAAACAAAGAATGTCGCAGATTTTCCTTCTTCCACGCTTCCGTAGAGTTCATCAATACCCAAGATCTTGCACGCACTCAATGAAATGGCCGCAACGGCCTGTTCTTCGGTCAATCCATAAGCCATGGCTGTACCTGCCTGAAAAGGAAGGTTTCGCGCATTCATGGCTTCCATATCGCCTTCGTTCTGTAAGCAGAATGGAACTCCCGCCGTTTGCAATAAATAGGGCAACTTGAAGGGTTGATCCACGGCATCTTCTTCGCGCTCTGGCAAGGAATGTAAGCGGGTAATCATCACGGAAAAACCAGCATCTATAAGCTGCTTTGGAACCAAATAGGAATCATTGCCGCCAATAATCACCGGATGTTTAAAATCGTATTTGTTGGAAAAGCTGATGATATCGAGCAATTGCTGGATGTCGTTGGCGTGGAAATATACGCGCTTCTTTTCTTCGAAACACCCTTTCATGGCATCGAGACGTCCATCCGTTTGTTGATCGGCAGGAAGCTTCGTGTAGGCCTCTGCCATGTCGAAAAAGGTCATCATCTCGCGTTTCTGTGCATCATACTGCTCGTTGCGTTTTACACCTTCGCCCCAGTTTCCTTGGGTGCTGGATGGCCAGTTGACGTGAATTCCATCGTCTTTGAGTACGGTCGCATCTTCCCAATTCCATCCGTCCATGGCCATCACAGAAGAAGTGCCAGAAATACTGCCCCCACGTGGTGTGGCTTGGGTCAATAATACGCCATTGGTGCGCACGGTGCTGATGACCTTGGATTCAACATTAAAGGCAATTTGTGAGCGAACATGTGGGTTGTAGATGCCTACCTCATTGTAATCTCGTGTGGCACGCACGGCATCAATCTCGGTAAGTCCAAGGGTGGAATTCGGCGCGACAAAACCTGGATACATGTGTTGTCCTTGCAAGTCGATGATGGTGTCCCATTCTTCGGTCTTGTAGGTGTAGGCCAAGGAATTCTTCACCAAGGTGATTTTTCCGTTCTTGACACCAACAAGCGCACTTTCGAGGACTTCACCCGTTCCGATGTGGAGGTATCCATTCAAGAGAAGCACTGATTTTCCTTCTGCTTGCGCATTTAGGTTAATGGCCGTAAGAACCAAACTGAATACAAGTATAAATTTCATCATTCGATCTGCTTAATGGGTGTTTTCTTCTTCGCTACCTTCTTCACCAATGGTATCGCAATGGTAATGGCGGCGGCGTTTTTTAATGAATGGCTTGGCTGACTCTCCGCGCTTGTTGGCATCGAGCATCTTTGAAATGATCCGCGCTTTCTCGGCTTGATTTCGCACATTGCGTTCGTTTTCTTTGCTCGCATCGTACAGCACTATGCCGTCTACCAAGGTCATTTGCACGACCGCATTCACACTCAATGGATTGTCTGACCATAGTACGACATCGGCGTCTTTACCGACAGTTACAGAACCCATTTGCTGGTCCAAGTGCAACAATTTCGCTGGATTCAAGGTCACCATCTTCCAGGCCTCTTCTTCGCTCATTCCGCCATACTTCACGGCCTTGGCAGCTTCT
Organism: Chitinophaga pinensis; assembly: GCA_943327315.2. GTDB lineage: Bacteria > Bacteroidota > Bacteroidia > Flavobacteriales_D > Crocinitomicaceae > M0103. The sequence goes on along the minus strand of CALPWQ020000075.1, from coordinate 7,662 downwards.
TGATTTAAACGTCGTCCCATCTCGGCATCGTCCGAATTGATCGAAACAACAACTCCTTGGTCCGCCATCATTTTGGCATTGTAGGGAATGGCATCGTTCACCTCAAACTTATAGGCCCACCAGTCGGAAAAGGTAGATCCTCCAGCGCCGTGAGCCGCCATTTTATCCGCGACTTTGTATCCTTCCAAAATATGAGTAAAGGTGTTGATTTTGAAACCCATCGAATCCGCCACATGCATGAACATATTGACTTCCGATTGCACATAAGAGTGGCATGTAATGAAACGCTCTGAACGCAAGATCTCTGCAAGTACTTCGAGTTCTATGTCTTTCCCTGGCTTGGCATTCTTTACTGAATCTGTCTTGTATGCCTCCCAAGCGTTCATGTACTCACGTGCACGCGTGAAGGCATCGAAGTACACTTGTTCAACTCCCATGCGTGTTTGAGGAAAGCGCACCGTACTATTGTCACCCCAGTTGGCTTGCTTCACGTTTTCGCCCAAGGCAAACTTGATGAACTTTGGTGCATTGTCAATCAGCATGTCATCGGGAGTTGAGCCCCACTTTAGCTTAATCAAGGCCGACTGACCACCGATGGGGTTGGCCGAACCATGGAGCAATTGCGCTGCCGTGACCCCGCCCGCTAACTGACGATAAATGTTGATGTCGTCGGGATTGACCACATCGCTGATACTAACTTCTGCAGTAATCGCTTGACCGCCTTCGTTCACACCTTTCGAAATGGCAATGTGCGAATGTTCATCGATAATTCCTGAAGTGAGATGTAACCCTTTCGCATCGATTACCTTTGCTCCTGTTGGAATCACAAAATTTCCGGTACCCACGAAGGTGATTTTTCCTTTGTTCACGAAGACCGTGGCATTTTTTAGATTTCCTTGTTGGTCATTGGTCCAAACGGTGGCATCGCGGAACACGATCATTTCTTCTTGAGGAACAGCTTCATTTCCGAAGGCCATATTGGGAAACCATACGTTTCCGTCCAAGGTATTTTTCTTCTCTGCTTCTTTCGGTTTTTCCGCATCTCCTCGTCCATTTCGGACGGCTGACCAACGGATCCAACGTCCATCGGGCAACATGCCGTCTCCTTCAAAGATGCCCAATTTTGAGTTCACTTTTCCATGAAGGATGACACTTCCGTTCATTTTTTCATCCGACAAATTAAACTGTAGAGTAATGTCCTCACCGATCAATTCGACAGCAACTTTAGGTGAAAGGGTATCGTAACTGATGGTGTTTCTGCGGTCAAAAACCTTCTTCACCTCTTTGATGCTGGCCTCCGGCTTTTCGCGATCGCCTTTGAACTCCATTGGGAATTGCATCCCTTCAATGTGAAGGTTGTAGGTCCCGCGAATGTCGTGCGCCTGAAGCACTTTCAATTCGTTGCGTTTTCCAAGCATCCAGCTTTCGGTCAGTACAGCATTTTTCGTGAATGGATCGTCGGACCAAATGGTGAAACTTGCACGCTTTCCACTTTCCAAGGTCCCTACTTGGTCAGATACATTCAGCATTTTTGCCGGTTCGATGGTCAAGGCGGCCAAGGCATCTGAAACACTTAATCCTCGATCAATGGCGAGGCGAAGATTTTTCCAAAAGGCTTCTGGACTCTTCACCCCTGAAGATGTCAAAGCCATTGAAATTCCTTTCTGCTGCACCAAGGCAGGATTTGACGGCGCCAACTCCCAATGCTTCAAATCGGAAAGCGGTATTTGCCGAACGATGTAGGGATCATTCACCTGAAAGGCATCTGGGAAATTCAAGGGAATAATGACCGGTCGTTTCAAGGCAGAAATGTGGTCCAAGGCGGCATATTCATTTCCCGACCCGAGGTAAATGGCTGAAAGTTTAAACTCATCTGCAATCTTTGCCATGCGCAAGATTTCCCATTTGTCCGTTGTTTGGAAGATGAAAGGCAAACGGCGTTGGGATGAAAGTGCCTCGAGTGATAAGTTAGTAGAAGTATGAGAACGAGTATAGGTTTCAAGATCATAAAATGATTGACGAATCAAGGCAATCGACCCCATCTGTGAGGAAGGATACGTTTGGTGAGAAATGCCTTTGTCGAAAGTTATAAAAGAGGCTACGTCAGAAACAAGCAATTGGCGAGAAACCTCCTCATCACCCAAAGAAACTAAAGCACCTGTTCCACGAAAGATTCCATCATTCACGTGTGTCAGCGCCAGTCCGAACCCCATATTCACCAAGGCCTCATAGGCTTTTGGCTGAATGGTAAATTGATCTGCTGCACGGACTTCAGGATGCACCGCTTCGTTCCAGTAATACGCTCCTTTGTTGCTGCTTTTCAGTTGTGGTCGACCTGAATGGTCATTCGACGGTTGTGGCGCGTTTGTTCCCACAGAAGACCACGTCTCAATAAATGCCGGAAGAATCGTGCGTCCGTCACAATCGATTTCCACGGCACCAGAAGGCACGACTACGATTAGACCGACATCGACAATTTTATCCCCTTGAATCAGGAGCGTCCCGTGTTCGATGACCTTCTCGGGCGACACCACGATCCGCGCATTACGCAAGGCAATGAGGGGTACTTCAGAAGGTGCCATTCCATTGAGCGGAACGGTTTGCGCAGAAGCAAAAACAGAGAGTAGTACCGATAAAAGGAGTGCTATTCGCATGGATGTATGTTAAAAAGTTGGGTGCGTGAAATTACGGAAAATCGATGGACTTTGAAATCTCCGTGTGCATCGAAGCGTTTTTGCGTATTTTTGTAAAAATTCTAAAAAATGGAAATTCTAAAATACACACACAGCGGACTTCGTTGGGTCGTTCTAGCACTACTCATCGGAGCAATTATCAATGCAATTACGGGTAAATCGAGAACTTACGAGAAGAAAGACAAGATGTTGAATCTTTTTGCCATGGTCTTCTTGCACATCCAGTTACTGCTTGGATTGGTGTTGTATTTTACTAGCGACAATGTGGTATTTAAATCGGGTTGGATGAAGGTGGAAAAATTCCGTTTTTATGGCATGGAGCACATTCTGATGATGGTCATCGCTATTGTTTTGGTGACGATTGGTCGCAAGAAAGCAGAAAAACATACCGTTCCAGCCAAGAAATTTAAAACAATTTCCTTGTGGTACACCATTGCTTTGATCATCATCATCGCCGCTATTCCTTGGCCATTCCGTGAAGCACTAGGAGGAAAATGGTTCTAAAGCATTTCATTTGGACCCTCGGAGCAGCACTCGTTCTTCATTCATGTTCGGGTGAAGCAGCTGTTGTGGAAAATGATGCCTCAGAGGAATTGGCCAAAACAGAAAATACCGCAGGACAAGACTTGTACACGGAAAATTGCGCGCAATGCCATGGAAATGATGGAAAAATGGGCGCTTCCGGTGCTTCTGACTTAAGTGCTTCTACATTGGATGGTGCTGAATTAACTAAAGTCATTGCCGAAGGGCGCAACGCCATGCCGGGAATGGGACCCATCTTAGGGAAGAAAAAATCAATCAATGCTGTCGTAGATTACGTCAAGGAACTGAGAAAATAATGAGCAACGAACATGTTACCGTGGATGCAGTCGAAGAGACCTGTGTGCTTGTGGGAATCATTACTCCTGAAATTAAGGAAGAAACCGCGCACGAATACCTCGACGAACTGGAGTTTCTCGCTGAGACTGCCGGGGCCATTGCCATGAAAAAGTTCTTGCAGAAATTGCCCATGGCGAACCCACGCACCTTTGTGGGAACAGGTAAGTTGGAAGAAATAAAAGAATACGTCAAGGAACATCACATTGAATTAGTAATCTTCGACGATGAGCTTTCTCCTTCACAGCTGCGCAACATTGAGCGTGAACTGGAATGTAAAATCCTTGACCGCAATATTTTAATACTAGATATTTTTGCCAGTCGCGCGCGCACTTCGCATGCCAAAACACAGGTTGAATTGGCGCAGCTGCAGTACATGTTGCCTCGACTAACGCGCATGTGGACCCACCTCGAACGGCAAAAAGGAGGAATTGGACTTCGAGGACCGGGGGAGTCTCAGATTGAATCGGATCGTCGCATCATCCAAACGCGCATTGCCTTGATGAAAGAAAAGCTGCGCGAAATCGATAAGCAAATGGCCGTTCAACGCGGAAATCGCGGACAACTTGTCCGTGTCGCGTTGGTTGGCTACACCAACGTAGGTAAGAGTACGCTCATGAATTTATTGTCGAAGTCGGATGTCTTTGCTGAGAATAAGCTCTTTGCCACGCTCGACACGACGGTACGCAAGGTCGTGATCCAGAACATGCCCTTCCTACTTACCGACACCGTAGGATTCATTCGCAAGTTGCCTCATCATTTGATAGAGTCCTTCAAAAGCACCTTGGATGAAGTCCGTGAGGCCGATTTGTTGGTGCATGTGTTGGACATTTCACATGAGAACTTTGAAGATCATTTCCAAGTGGTGAATGAGACCTTGAGCGAATTGGATAAAACGGAAAAGCCCGTGATTCTGGTATTCAATAAGATTGATGCCTACCATCCCATTGAAAAAGAAGAGGATGATCCAACGCCGCGCACTGAAGAGAATTTCACCCTTGACGAGCTAAAGAAAAGCTGGATGGCGAAGATGAACAATACGCAATGTGTATTTATTTCGGCGCAGGACAAGGAGAACATCGAAGAACTCAAAGAAGTGATCTACGAGAAGGTCAAAGAGATTTTCAAGGTGAGGTATCCGTACAACAATTTTTTATATTGATCTAACATAAAAAAGGGCTCCATGAGGAACCCTTTTTTGATTTTATTTCTTTTGGGATAAACCCGATGATTGTATCTAAAAAATTATCTCACCAAATGTAAGAATCCGTGTCCTTCCAAGAACGCGCCATTCAATCCATCTACACGGTACTTGTAGAAATACACCCCTTCTTGGCAATCTGCACCAGATTGTAATTTCCCATCCCATGCTGGATTTACTCCAGTATTTTCAAACATGGTATTCCCCCAACGGTTTAGGATGGTCAGGGTAATTGACGTTGAATTGGTCGTAGTCAAAAAGAACACTTCATTCGCATCATCGTCATTTGGCGAGAAAACGTTCGGCACATAAACGGTTGGAATCGGGTATTCACATGAACCATCATCCACAGTTGCCAAAGGATTATAGTTAATACCCAATGGGTCCGTACATCCACAGATGCTAATCGTGATGGCTTGGTAAGCAGTGTCCGCACATAGTCCTTGTGAGGCAATCAGGCGAATCACACCAGATTCAGCAAAGATTTGGTTCTGCGGATCCATATTCGTCACCGTAGACGTCGTTCCATTGCCAAAGTCCCACGCGAAGTTTGAGGCATTTTGACTGACATTCACAATGGTTACCGACAAAGGTGAACAACCCGATGGAGGGGTCGCCGAAAACTGTGCAATTGGTGGATTCAAGATATCAACAAACATGCTGTCTGAGACTTCACACTCGTCGTCGGTTACATTCAGGTAATACCAACCTGAAGAAAGGTTATCCCAAACTGAAGCATCGATGAAACTTGGGTTGTTTGCTCCTGGACCATTCCACGTGTAGGTAGGAACGCCCGTTTGACCAGAGATGAAGGCTGAGACATAGCCCGTTGGCAGACAGGTGGCTGGACCCATCCAGATGGTATCAACGGCGAGCGTTTGGTTTAGCGTAATCGTCACCGTATCTGTATTCGAATACCCGCAGGAGTTGGTTGCGGTGACGTAATAATCCACTGCACCCGTCATTGTTCCCTGTATGGTTGGGAAGTAGGCAGATGGCCCTGTCTGTCCGCCCGTCCAAGAATAGGTAAATGGAGGGAAGAGTCCTGATGCGGAAGCACTAACCAAAACGGAATCTGTGGCACATTTGACCAACTGATCCGTTTCGTTAATAGGAATTGGAATAGAATCCAAAATATAAAGTGTTCCTGTTGAAATAATGGTATCCCCACATGAAGAAATGGTCATCGCCGTAATGGTGATGTACTCCATGTTGTCAGGGAATCCATCCGCCAAAGGTGTGATGGTTAAGGTAATGGTATCCTCACCTGGCAGGAAAGTAATGGGATTGATCAAATCATTGTAATCCAAGAGTTCTGTTGCTGTACCTCCAATATCATAGTTGATAATCAGCGTATCACCCAACTGTGTCTGTGGACGAATAAACCTCAAACTTGCATCAGTACATCCTTCGTAAACACTTGTATCACCTGAAACTGTCGCTACCGCAATCTCAACAGCTTCAGAGCTGAATGAATTTGCTTGCAGGAAAACTCCAGAATCGAAGGCTTGGTCACCCACATTCGAAATACACAACTTGATGTGGTACGTTTCTCCACACTGTACAGAGGCATTAGCTGAAAGCAGTGTTGTTGTTCCGTCATATTGTATAGCATTCGGTGGATACGCCACATTCCCAAGGTTACTCGTATAATACGCCGGATTTTGTGTTGCCCCAGGACCCACATTATTGATGGATACCGGAGTAGCTGTGCCCGGTATTACCGCGATGTTTGATCCCCCTGCTGGATAGCCAGCCATGATATATGGCCCAGAAAGTCCTGGTCCCCAAAGGATAAAACCAAAGGCATCGTTGAACGTGGAAGGAGAATATTCAGGATACTCATCTGAACCGAATAAGTAATTAAATGAAATGGTATCTCCCGCAGGAATAAAGTCAAACTCAAGCACAACGCCGTTTGTTACTGTCCCATTCGCAATGTAATTTAGAGCTTGGTCCGCTGATACGTTTGGCGTGACTGGTGTATTGTTTGTAAAACTACCTGACGTGTTCGGCCCAATTGCACCGACTCCATTCCCAGTGGTTAACAACATCCCAGACTGAATAGGAAAGTTCGTATTCCCTGATGTAAAGAATGTTACATTCCCCAAAAGACCATTCGCATTCGCTGGACTACCATTCACCGTAATATTTGAAGCCGTTACCCCAAAGCCGAGCAATACATTCTGCACCATTTGGCTAGGTGTAAAGGTATTCGTCACTGTAATTTGTGCAGAAGAAGCAAACGAAATTGCCAGCGCACAAACGAACAAAGAAAACTTAGAAATCATAATAGTATGTTATTTAGTACGCTAAAGACAGCGATTGTTCTCATTAAGTTGCACGAAATTCGACAAAAAAAAGCCGATTTCAAATTTTTCAGCGAATAATTGCGACTTTTGAGGACCAAAAATCGATTAAAATGAACCAAACGCAGCACTTTATTTCCGAAAATAAGCAACGATTTCTAGATGAACTTATTGAGCTTCTGAAAATCCCTTCAATTTCTGCCGATCCAAGTTATTCTGCAAGTGTACACCAGACCGCTGATTCGGTAGCTGAACACTTAAGGTTCATAGGAATGCATCATGTGGAGATCTGTAAGACGGCTGGTTATCCCATCGTCTATGCGGAATGGACCAAAGATGCAAGCTTACCAACGATTTTGGTCTATGGTCACTACGATGTGCAACCGGCCGATCCACTCGAATTGTGGACAAGCCCTGCCTTTGAACCAGTGATTAAAACAACTGAAATCCACCCGGAAGGTGCCATTTTTGCACGTGGTGCCTGCGACGACAAAGGACAAATGTTCATGCACGTGAAGGCCGTTGAAGCAATGATCAAATCAGGCGAAATGCCCTGCAACGTGAAGTTCATGATTGAAGGTGA
>CALPWQ020000074.1 GCA_943327315.2 Chitinophaga pinensis | reverse complement strand
GTCTATATGTCTCTTCGGTATCCGAGGTGAATATTCCTGTGAATAACAATGAATGGCACTTCGTTGAATTCAAAAACATGAACTATGTAACACACACATTTGACTTTTGGGTAGATGGAACACTGTACGCCACATCTTTCCCTTTTCGATTTCCATCAAATAATTTAACACGCTTTCACTTGTATAATTTTAACAATGGCGCAACGGGATATTATGATGACATTCGAATAGCTGCACAGCCAATTACAACCTCAATTTCTGGTACTGACGTTACATGCTATGGAGCCGCAAACGGCACTATTGATTTAACAGCATCTTCGGTTAACTCTGGGACATTGACTTATCAATGGAGTAATGGAGCAACTACAGAAGACCCCGCTACATTAGCCCCTGGCGGTTATAATGTAACCATTACGGACGGCGCAGGTTGTACCCAAACAAATACAATTGTGATTGAAGAACCGGCGGAAATTATAGGAAATATTACCGGAACAGATGTTACCTGTTTTGGAGGTTCGGATGGAACGGCAAGTGTTTCTGCAACGAACACTCAAGGACCAGTATCCTTTTTATGGAGCAATGGGGATACTCCAAGTGCTGTTTCAGGTCTTGAAGCAGGAATGACAACGGTGGTGATCACGGATAGTATAGGATGCAGTATAGTTGATACAATTATGATTGGTGAGCCGGCTCAAATGGTCGGAAATATTGCCGGTACAGATGTTACTTGTTTTGGCGATTCTGACGGAACGGCAAGTGTTTCTCCAACGAATACTCAAGGACCAGTATCCTTTCTATGGAGCAACGGGGATACTCCAAGTACTGTTTCAGGCCTTGAACCAGGAATAATAACGGTGGTGATCACGGATAGCGTAGGATGTAGTATAGTTGATACAATTATGATTGGTGAGCCTGGGCAAATTGTAATTAGTCCAAGTGTAACAGATGTACTTTGTTATAACGCAGCGAATGGAATTATCGACATAAGTGTTACTGGTGGAACAGGGAGTTATTCTTATGTGTGGAGTACCGGTGCAATTTCAGATAATATCTCAGGTTTGGCGACGGGTAGCTATAGTGTTTCAGTAACAGACGCCGTGGGATGTAACAATGTATCTACTATTGATGTTACATCCCCAAATCCGATTTTAGGGAATGGATTGGTAACGGATCAAACGTCGCTCATGAACCTTGGCTCGATCGACTTTTCAGTTACAGGAGGAACAGCTCCATATACATACAATTGGAGCAACGGGGCAACAACAGAAGACCTTAGTGACCTTTCAGGAGGAACTTACACAGTAACAATTACTGATGCCAATGGGTGTGAAGAAATTTCAACATTTACGGTAAACAATACCAATGCTTTAGAAGGTCAAGAATTAATTAAACTTACGTTTACCCCAAATCCAACCGAAGGCTTTGTACACATTTCAGCTGAAGGAATGATTCAAGCTCAAATTTCAGTATTAGATGTAGGAGGAAGGTTAGTGTTTAGTATTGCGAACATAGATGCTACAAATTTCGCGTTGAATATAACTGATCAACCTCAAGGAGTATATTTTGTGAAATTGAAACAAGATGAGAAACAAGTCAATTTCCGTATCGTCAAAAAGTAGGGCACTTCTTACATCGTAGTATTTTATCATGAAATTTTTTCATTAAGCATGACCTTCTTCCGTTCCTTGCAAGCTTGAAAAGTCAATAATGTAATGAATCCACTATTTCAATAGTTTGCCACGTCCCTTCAACTCAATTGAACAAATAAATGTTGGATAAAACCGTCATAAAGACATGTTTTTGTGTTTAATGAGGCATTAATCCAACATGTTTTGTTTTCAACTTGAAAAATAACTTACTTTTGTTTAATAGAACCATCATAGCGCACAAAAAAACAACTTAAGGAAGGATAAAATCATCATGAACATGTACAAAATGAGTGATGACGCGATCGTTCACCAGATAGGGGCGTTCGTAAGACATCATCGCCTAGAGCAAAACATTAAGCAGAAGGATCTTGCAGAAAAAGCTGGAATCAATCGAACCACCTTATCGGACTTGGAATTGGGCAGAAGGTGTCAACTCATGACCTTGATTCAGGTCCTTAGAATCCTCAATAAACTTCATGTCTTCGATGCCTTCGAGGTGAAGCAGCAAATAAGTCCAATGAAGTTGGCAGAACTGGAAATGAAGAAACGACAAAAGGCGTCGGGAAAAAGCAATTCCCCGCAACATAAAAAATCAGATTGGTAATGATCAACAATGCCTTTATAAACATCTGGGACAAAAGAGTTGGAGCAATTGCATGGAACGCTGATACAGGATTAGCAACTTTTCAGTACGACAAAGACTTTCTGAAATTAGGCATCGATTTGTCGCCCATCCTGATGCCAATAAGCCAAGGAGAAAATTTATTCACATTTCAAGAAAACAGAGGCAATGCAACATTTAAGGGATTGCCTGGCTTATTGGCAGATATTTTACCAGATAAATATGGAAATGCATTAATCAATACGTGGTTAGTGAGACAAGGAAGGCCGACAAACAGTTTAAACCCAGTTGAGACACTATGTTTTATTGGGGAACGCGGAATGGGCGCATTAGAGTTTGAGCCCGTTCAACCGAAGACGAATAATCTTTCGACCAAACTAGAGATGGGCAGTTTGGTTGACATCGCTCAAGAAATTCTGTCTGGAAGAAAGGATTTTACGACAAATCTAATTGAATCGGAAGAAAAGGCACTTTTTGACATGCTAAAAATTGGTTCTTCTGCGGGTGGAGCAAGAGCAAAAGCCTTGATTGTATACAACGAAAAAACAGGAGAGGTAAGAAGCGGACAAGCAGGTGCACCAAAAGGATTTGAACATTGGCTCATCAAATTCGATGGGGTGACCGACGCTCAATTTGGTGCAACCATTGGATATGGACGAGTAGAAATGGCATACCATCAAATGGCTATTGATGCGGGAATACACATGATGGAATGTCGATTATTGGAAGAAAATGGAAGGGCACACTTCATGACAAAACGTTTTGATCGAGTTCCGGGAAAACAGAAAATTCATGTTCAAACGTTCTGCGCAATGAGGCACTTTGATTTCAATGAAGTCAATGTGTATAGCTACGAAGAGCTTTTCGAAACAATGCGTATGCTTGGATTAAGTTATCCAGAAGCTCAAGAACTCTTCCGAAGAATGGTTTTCAATGTGATGTCACGAAACTGTGATGACCACACGAAGAACTTTGCATTTGTGATGAACGAGTCGGGTAATTGGCATTTGTCACCTGCGTACGATGTTTGTCATGCGTATAGGCCAGGGAGTGATTGGGTTAGTCAACATGCACTGAGCATAAACGGGAAAAGAAAAAACAATACACGGGAGGACCTATTGACTGTCGGTAAGCAGATGAACATTAAAAATACGGAAGAAATTATAGACAGGGTATCATCCGTAATTTCAAAATGGAGCGACTATGCAACTGCTGTAAATGTGGATGACCAACTCCGAGATGCAATAGGGGCCACACATCTAATTTTGTAATCCATTGTACGTGGCGCTATTTCCCTAGAATGTGATTTGAGTACTCATCACCTAGGCTTGGGTTTTAATCTGGGGTAAGCGAATAGCTATGGACGCAATGAATCAAGCATTATCATGGTTAGCCATTCAAGAATCCAAGCCTAACTGGTCATTCAACAAAAAGCTACTGTCAACTGCCGGATGGCCTTAATTTGTTTGCTCCTCCAACTTGAATGTTTCCGAATCAAATCAGTAAGGAATGTAATGCGATTATCCTATTGTTCTCTATAAATGTTGGGTAAATCCGATATTGACTTGTAGAGTGTAAAAAATGGTTCAATTGGAAAAATCAGTTAGATTAGCAATAAAAAACAATTACCTAATGCAACGCGCCTTAAAAATTAACTTATTGAATCACAAGATCTCAGCTCTAATTTTAACGATCTTTTCCTTTTCAAACAGCTGGGCACAAGGTCCAACCTTAGATTGGGCGAATGGGGTTTTGGGTGGTGCAAATACTACCGATAAAGCGTATGCAACGGTTATTGATCAATCAGGAAATGTATACGTTACGGGTTCCTTTTCGGGCACCACGGATTTTGACCCAGGCACAGGAGTTTTCAATTTAACTGCAGCAACGAATCCAAATGGATCTTATGAGGATGTTTTTATCGCTAAATATAGTATTAACGGCGCCCTTCTCTGGGCTAAAAGAATCGGAGCTTCTGGTGCTGATTTTGGAACGGACATCGTTTTGGACGGTTCAGGCAATCCAATAATTTGCGGAAGATATAACCATACCATATCGGTTTTTGTTGATTTTGACCCAGGATCAGGCACCTTTCTTCTCAATGGAGGAAATTCATCGGGTCTTTCAGCTTTTGTTTTGAAATTATCTTCCGCAGGAAATTTTATCTGGGCCTCATCTACCTCTGCGGGCGTTTACCCTTATTCTATGATACGGAATACCGATGAATCTATTGTATTGACAGGCGGCTTTGCAGCGAATGTTGATTTCGATCCCGGACCAGGAACATTTTTATTATCCACACCTATCAGTACAACGAATGCATATGGTGAAAATAGTTTCGTTTGGAAATTGTCATCAAATGGAAATTTTTTATTCGCAAAGAAATTTGGGAATATTGCATATTCTTTAGGGGGATGCGGAGCACCCGATTACCCCTGTGCCGAAGCAGGAAGGTCAATTTGTAGTGATCAAATGAATGACCTATATATCACTGGATTATTTACCGGGAATGCTGATTTTGATCCTGGCACGAGTAATTTTACATTAACAACAAGTGGAACTGACGCCTATTTGCTAAAGCTATCTGTCAATGGTGATTTTATTTGGGCCCAAAAATTTGGAGCAAACACAACAACTACTGAGAGAGGCACAAGTGTCGCAGTAGATATAAACAACAATGTACTTGTTTCAGGATTATACTCTAGCACAACAGATTTTGACAATTCTGCTGCCAATGTTAATTTAACTTCTACGGGGGGCTCTGATGTTTTCCTTATAAAACTTTCACCATCTGGAAATTTAGTTTGGGCAAAATCTATTGGCGGTGGCCCTATTAATTCGTTGGATGATTTTCAATCAAAGATTTTTATGGCTGAAAATGGAACTAGCTTCATCCTTTCTGGAAACTTTCAAGGCACAATGGATTTCGACCCAAATGCTGGAGTATACAATCGGACTTCTGCTGGATCTACGGATTGTTTTTTCGCAAAATACAATACCGATGGCTCTTTATCTTGGGCTCAATCTTTTGGAGGTGCAGGACTCGATGAATTGTGTAAACTTACGTTGAGAAATGGTAAAATTGCAATATGTGGAAAATATAGTGGTCCTGCAGATATGGATCCGAACGCAAGTGTATTTAATTTAACTTCGGTCACTATCCCAGAAATTTTCCTCAGTTTTTTTGACGAGTGCTTGCCAACTACGAATAGTTTAACAGTAAGTTCTTGTGGCAGTTATACACTGAATGGTCAGACATACATTCAAACTGGGGCCTACACTCAAAATCTGTCGACAACATCGGGATGCGATTCTGTTTTGACGTTAAATTTAACGGTCAACCCTTTACCTACCATCAATGCTGGGGTTGATCAAAATGTTTGTGCGGGAAATCAAGTAACACTCAGCGCAACGGGCGCCACGTCGTATTCATGGACAGGCGGCATCACCGATGGAGTGCCTTTCGTTCCAACTTCGTCAGGAAGTTATAGTGTTACAGGTACAAATAGCGCAACATCGTGCTTCAGCACCGATGTTGTAACGGTAACTGTCAATTCATTACCGAATGTTGATGCGGGTGCAGATCAAAATGTCTGTGCGGGAAATCAAGTAACACTCAGCGCAACGGGCGCCACGTCGTATTCATGGACAGGCGGCATCACCGATGGAGTGCCTTTCGTTCCAACTTCGTCAGGAAGTTATAGTGTTACAGGTACAAATAGCGCAACATCGTGCTTCAGTACCGATGCTGTAACGGTAACTGTCAATTCATTACCGAATGTTGAAGCGGGTGCAGATCAAAATGTCTGTGCTGGCGCGCAAGTGACACTTACAGCTTCAGGTGCCACGTCGTATTCATGGACAGGTGGCATCACAAATGGAGTCCCTTTCATTCCTACGGTATCTGGGAACTACCTCGTTACCGGCACAAACGCGGCAACTTCGTGCATCAATACCGACGATGTTCTTATTACTGTAGTTGATAATAGTTCTTCTGAAATCACAGAAAATGCTGTCAGTTCTTATACGCTTAATGGTTCAACTTACACTGAAAGTGGGACTTATATTCAAACAATACCAAATTCAGTAGGATGCGATAGTACAATAACCTTGAATTTAACGATTACAACAAACAATGTATTTGAAAACAATCTAGGGCACTATCACATATATCCTAATCCGACAAAGGATATTATTCACATTGTTTCACCAAATTCAGATGGGGCACTTTTTGAGTTGGTTGATTATCAGGGAAGAATTCTGTTAAGTGGTGCTTTGCATTCCACCTATACTGAATTGAGTGTTGAGAATTTTTCTAATGGGAGCTATATTCTTTACATTGGTAATTCTGGTGCTCCGAGAAGAATCATGAAAATTAATTAAATAATTATCCAATCTCCTCAATGTGCAACTGCATTTAGTATGACCCTGCTGTCACAAGGACATGAATCAAGCATTATCATGCTTTGCCTTGGAGAATAGACTCCTAAAATATCATTCAATAAAAACCCCCAATCCAGTCACCATTGTTAAATACATCATTTCAGGGGAACCTTTTTTCGAAGCAATTTTAATACATGTTTCGGTATTCTATTGGAGTCTTTCCAGTTTTTGATTTGAATAGTTTACTGAAATATTGAGGATATTCGAAACCAAGTTTGTAAGCGATTTCGTTTACAGAGTCGTTGGTGTTCAATAAATTATTTTTTGCCTCTTCGATAAGATAATAATGTATGAGCTCTTGGGCATTTTTACCTGTTTCTTTTTTCAATAAATCACTTAAATAATTTGGGGATAGATATAGCAGATCCGCGAAATATTTAACACTTGGCAAACCATTTTTTTGAAGTTCTTTCTCATTGAAATAGCTAGATATACTATTTTCAAATTTAATCAAAACGTCAGTATTTGCTTTTTTTCTAGTTATGAATTGCCTGTCATAATAACGCGCACAATAATTTAAGAGCAATTCAATATTTGATAGAATGAGCGTTTGACTGTGCTGGTCAATATTTTCAGTTAATTCGTTTTCTAATTTATTTACACAATCCAATAAGGTTTGTTTTTCTTTGTCAGAGAGATGCAAGGCTTCATTAACTTCATAGGAGAAAAAAGTATAATCGATCATCTTTTTACCCAACGAAGTTCCCCGAATTAAATCAGGATGAAAAAACAAACCCCAACCTACTAAGTCATTTGTTGAGCGGTCATCATTTTCAATAGTTATAATTTGGTTCGGTGCAATGCAGATTAAAGTTCCTTCTTGAAAATCATAATATTTCTTTCCGTATCTAATTTTATTGGCACAATGGTTTTTGAACATGATGGAATAAAATCCGCACGTCAACTTGATCACGTCAACTTTTTCATGCTTTTCCATTTTAGAAAAATCCACAACAGAAATTAATGGATGCTTAGGAGCGGCTTGTTGAAACAAGGCATTTAATTGACTTATACTTTCTAATCGTATTATATTTTCCATCTTGCTATGAAATGTATGAAAAAATGAAGGCTTCTTCATTTTCCAAAAGTGTAAATAACTCCTTTTCCTCGTGTCGAAAGCTTCTTATCTGTAGTTATTCGACTTGAATTTAGACACTCAAAACCAAGACATCAATCAGGAACTTGGTTAATTAGTAGCACCAAAGGTTTTTATTACTTCAATTGGCTCATTACAATTTTATCGAACAGCTTATCACCCAAGTAATTCCTTAAAAACACAGAAGTGCTAGATAACTTACCAACCTTGTATCTTGTCTTTGGCTTTTTAGCATTTACGATTTTCGAAATAGCCTCGGCAATAACTGAAGTTGGTGAACTTCTCGTTTCAAATTTTTCGGTTAATTGAACAATGTCGTTTGTGATTTCTTTATATGGCCCATTTCCAGATATAGCAACAATCAGTTTTCTCCCTACTTCACCTAATTCTGTTGCAATTGCACCCGGTTGCAAAATGACTACGTCAATATTAAAAGGCTTTAATTCTAAACGCAAACAATCGCTCCAACCCTCTAAAGCGTGTTTTGACGCATGGTACCAAGCACCAAGTGGCGCATAAATTCTACCCCCTACCGATGATGTGTTAATGATTAAACCTTTATTCGATTGACGCATAATAGGAATTACCTTTTGCGTGAGACTTGCTAGTCCAAAGAGATTTACCTCAAACTGTCTTCTTGCTTCTGCTATTGGTGTTTCTTCTACAGAACCATAAACTGCGTACCCCGCATTATTCCAAAGCACATCAATTTTCCCTTCTTTTTGAATAACCATGTCTACTACGTTTTGAATATCAGTTTCTTTGGTAATATCCATTGGAATTGGAAAGGCTCCGAGTTCCTCAAGATCTTTCATGTTTTCTATCCTTCTTGCAACAGGATATACCTTATGTCCTTGTTTAATGAGTTGAATGGCGGTTTCTTTGCCCATACCTGAAGATGCTCCTGTGATTAAAATTACTTTGCTCATTGTTTTTCTGTTAGTGATAAAGAATTAGGACACAAAGTTGCGGCTACATCATAGCTCTTTGTTAAGACGAATTATGGATTATTGTATACGAATCCCCTATTTTTATGAGATTATGGGTTTGTGTACTTTCTTTATACTGTACGCACATCAACTACACCAAAAATTTGAATGGAGTAATCGTTAATCCCAGCCCCTGGTTTTAAACTGAGGTTTTAGGGTTTCAACGCGTGGTATGATGATGTTGTCACAAGGAGAAGAATCAACCATTATTATGGTTTGCCATGTAGTATGAATCGACGGATTTTCGTCCGCTCCTCCTTTTATTTGATCGAACCAATTTAGTACAGATTTAAAGCGTTTGAATGCTCTTTTTGAGTTTATTACCAGTAGAAAAATTGATTAACGTTCTGCAGATTTGCGATGGACGGTTTTAGCACAAAGGTTCATTCGGAGCACGAAACTCCGCGTATTGCAAATGTGCTGTTAGCGGGATCTGCTTTCTCTTTGTTATTTAATGTTTAACTTCAAAATCCAATTGGCGTCCCTCATTAAAAGCTTTTTTGTCCATGCTGGAACCTACAACTATTCCAATCCCCATTCCTATTGGTATACCAGCTCCTAATAGCCCCATATTCCCAGACCCAGCCCCTAATACTACTCCTATTGGTAATCCAAATGCTCCACTACCTATAGAAAGCCATCGCTTTCTGAAATGATTTTTAGGAACAAGATTGGTTTTTTTCTCGATATGCTTTAAGATTTCATTTTCCTTTTCTTTTATTGTTTTTGCAAAATATTTTTCAGCATCTGAAACTGAATTTAAAAGCTCGATATGTTGATTGATGAAATCAATAATTTCATTCGGCAATTCTCTTTTTTCCAAAGCTTTTAAAAGCTCGCCAAGTTGATGATATCGACTTAATGCTTTTGTGTTTTCTAAAATATGTTGTCTTTCAATCAGTTTTTTCATAATCATTGTTTTAATTTTAAGCTGACCGCTAACTAGCGGCAGAAGCCTGATAAAAGTAAGCAAATACACCATATGCTGGTCGTATTTGCGCTAAATCTGGTTTCCCTAGGGATTGGGAATTAAACTCAACGAAATAGAGATCAATTTAACTAGGATTCACAAGTGATAATAATATAAAAGCTCCACGTTTCCGAGAGGCTTGTGCTCTCTCTTCTTTAATTTTTTCGAACCAATTTATAACAGATCTTAAGCGTCGAAATGCTCTTTATGAGTTCATGCGCAGCAGAAACATTGATTAACGTTTTGCAGCTATCCGACGGGTGGGGCTTTTACCGCACCGCGAAGCAGCACCGAAGGAAAAACTATTTGTTGTTTTGAAATAAGATCTAGTCTGGCGCTTGTCTACTATTAGAGGGCTTCTTAGTTAAGAAATGGCTTTTAAGAGTTTCTTCGGATCCTGGCGAATATCCCAAAATCCCACAACGATTATTTGTTCAGTAGTAATTTTAGAATACAAACTGAAATGACCCATTGCGGATTCCCGTACTTCATCAATTTCAGTTTCCTTGAATGCTTCTGGATTTTTGGAAATTACCTTTAAATGCTTTGCGGTAATTTCAATCAATTTCTCCGCATAAGTTGCAGTCTTATTCCTTTCTGCCCAATATCTTAATATTTCACGACGTTGTTTAGCGGCTGTTTCAGTCCAGACTATTTTCCTTTTAGCCATTCAAGGTCATTTTTGTCAAGGTCATTTTGAGATACTGTTCGACCATTTTGAATGTCAGCTTTGCTCATTTCAAGCATCAACTTCTGCTCCTTAGTTAATTTGATTTTCTCTTCTTGTACCGCACGATTATCAACCAAACGAAGTAAAGCCATTAAATAATCTTTATCTGATATTGCAAGTAGTTTGTCAATAATACCATTTCTAAATTACATCAACTTGAGCCATTTCTTTTTTCTTTCTACTAAGGTCATACTTCGGTCTATTTTTTCCAAATGACCGCTAACGGTTTACGTCTTGGCGAAGGCAGGGATTTTTAGCGCTAATTTTGATGCGGAGCACAAAACTTTCAGCTACTTTAAAACTGTCCACGGAGCAGTGAACCACCAATTTCTTGTAGGTGATGTTATGGGCGGGTTTTATTATCAAGTATATCTTGTTGAGTCATTACACAAATTACTTTTCGGAACCAGAAACCATTTCGCAAATACACCTAACAACAGGTAAAAATCACTTACATTTGAACGCCACGTGGATTCTTTAAGTTGTTGTCAGCATATAATAGTTCACCATTCCTACTAATTACAACAGTAGCCCTAATTGGAAAACCCATACCTACTTTTATTTCGTATTGGGTATCAACTCCATTTTCTTTTACTTTGAATGAGTGTAAGCTACCCCATAATGATTTCTTTTGAGATACATTTTCTCCATTATAATAGATTGTTTCCTTTCCGCTAAAAAGGCTTATTAAATCTATTTCAATTTTGTTTCCATTTACTACTAATATTCTCATTTCCTTTTCAATTTTTAATTTCTTACTCATAAGGCTTTTCAGTTTCCGCCCCGTTTTTTAGAGTGGGTTCTGGTCTCCACTTCTTCTCTGTCAATTTTACAAAATATTTTTAAGAACTATCAAAGTTGTCCTTGTATTGGTTCTCTTGTTAGTTCGCTATTTCTTTTAAACTTGCCCATAATTAAGTTATAAGCGCCATAAAAATACGCATATACACCATATGCTAGTTGTATAGGAGTTAAATCTGATTTTGCTAGGGATTAGTCTTTAAATAAGGAGGTGAGACCATCCATTACAGAGAATAAATACATTCCATTATGATCTTTTTCGTAGGTAGCTGTCGAAATGTTGAGATGAGGAAATTCATTTAGCACACTCCCGAGAGAATCAATCATCAATAGATGGTGATCTACATATTCTCTAGGTCCATCGAAAGCAATACCTTTTGAAATGAATATGTTGCTTTTACAATTCGAGTCAAGCTCTTTCTTTATGTGCTTTATGGCATCTCCATCATTGTACCATATACTAGCATCATAAATTTGAAATGCAGAAAATGATTTTTGAATAGGAAGTATATAGGCACAAAAATATCCTCCGATCGAGTGTCCCATTAAAGTATTGAAACCGTTTGTCGCGTAGTGCTTATTGACAAAAGGAAGTACTTCATTTTCGAGAAACTCTAAAAAAAACAGTCCGTTTCCAGTCATTGAAGAACTGAAATAGCCGATTGTATCTTCCTTACCTTGTGCGTCCACTTTTGAATCAGTGAACGTTAAGTCATTAATTCTATGAAAACGGTCGACATGGGGTATGCCCACCACGATCACTTCGGGAATAGCACCTTGGTTTTCAAACAGTTCTTTTGTAAGCGTATAGGTTAGCTCAAACCTATGTTCTGCATCTAAAACATAAACGACAGGATATAAACTATCCTTGTTGTAGTTCGCAGGAAGTCCCACCCAAATACTCCTTTTTACCTTAAGAATTTTAGATTTTATTTGGTGTACTTCAAAGCAATTTTGGCAAGTGCCTCCTAGTGAAAAAATTAAGGAGAAAATAAGGAGTATTAATTTCACTGTGTTAGTCTGTTATAGCCAGTTCTTTATTCTTGTTTGTAGATAACTTCATAGTCATCACCAAGTATTTTTGATATTTCTTTATGCAATTCTCTTGTCTGTTTATGGAAATTTAGCCACTGTGGCATGTCCCACATTGAATCACCTGCTGGGTCTTCCCAATTTAGACTTTCACAATACACATTGTCTAGTTCTAGTACTTTTTGTCTTGTTGCTTCTGGTAATTTGATTTTTGCTTCTTGACTAACTTTCCCATTGAGGATAATGAATCAACCATTTTAATGGTTTACCTTTTATACAATCATTGAAATTTCTGCTCCTCCTCTTGGCTTCCTTCGACTGCACTGCGTTTCGCTCAGGATAAACTTCTCGCCCAAAGGATCCGCAATAAAAAAAGCCTTCAGTCAGCCGACTGAAGGCTTTTTTTGCTCCTCCTCTTGGGCTCGAACCAAGGACCCTCTGATTAACAGTCAGATGCTCTAACCGACTGAGCTAAGGAGGAATTTCGGTTGTTTTTGCTTGAAAAGCGAATGCAAATATAAAGAAACAATTTATTCTTCAAAGCACCCATCCAAAAAAAATATAGTTCATCGCCCGATTGAAAGGCATTGACGAAGCGTGTGACGTTCATTACAAGCGGATCACATACGCATCCTTGAAGCCGCTGTTTTTGACTTTTTCTAAGTCTTTATTGGCGGCGTCTTTGCTGGCATACGCGCCAACGGTATATTGGAACTTGTATTGGGTGTCGCCCTCAACCTTGCGGCGCGTAACGGGCATTCCCAACTTCTTGAAACTTTCGTGACCTGTGTCGATTTCACCTTTTGAGGACATAATGCGGATGACGTAGGCGCCTGTTTCATTGCCTGAGGCGCCATTATTCGCCACTGTTGTGTTGTTCGTTGGTGTCGTTTTTATGAAGCTAATACTCGGATGTTCCTTTACAACGAAGTTTTTTAGGGCACGGTACATGGCAGAAGCAAGCACATCTTGACCTGCAGCACTGTTGAGGTATTGCGCCTCTGTATCGTTGGTGAGAAAGCCGCATTCAACCAATACACCTGTCATGTGCGTGTATTTCAACACTTGCAAGGAATGCTCACGGTCTTCTGTGTCTTTAACGCCACGCGAATGCCTTCCTGCTTTCTGTGAGAATTCATTTTCAAACTCTTGTGCAAGCCCAACGGATTTTTTTGAACTCATGGTGTGTACATGTGTTTCGGTGCCATGAACAGTTTTTCGGTCGTTGGCATTGCAGTGCACAGAGATGAAATAATCTGCGCCTACTGAATTGGCTTTCGCAACACGGTCATCTAAACTGGGGAAACTATCGTCGGTGCGGGTGTAAATGAGGGTGACATTCTTGAGGTTTTGTTCAATGTAGGCGCCGAATTTTTTGGCAATCAATAGGTTTAATGTCTTCTCGGGCTGGATGTTTTTTATCTCAGAGGTATGTCCGGGATCACTACCGCCATGTCCAGGGTCGATGACGATAATAATCTTCTCTTTTTTAGGCAGAGGAGTATAGGACCCAATCAATGGGACGAGCATGCAGAGTGCAAAAAGCTTCATCAGTCTCATGCTGCAAATTTAGAAAGGGGACTTTTTTTATTTACTTTGTACTGAAAAGCTTACGAAAAGCTAAATGTTAATAGCGGTATGAGCGAGGTGGAAAACGTAGCGGTGATAGAGATTGGAGGCTCACATGATGAGTGTCTTTTGTCACAGTTTTTTGCTCTAAAGCAGCGTGGTTGTCGTGTTTGTTTTATTGGCACCGAAGCTATTTGGTTGAGAAACACCTCTTTTCATGCCTTGGTGGATGTATTTATTCCGGTGAAATTGGCTCAAGGCGCACTTGCCGACTTCTTAACGATGCGCCGATTGAACAGTTACTTCCAGGTACACAATATTCGCAAAGTGATTCTCAATACTGCCCAGGGTGGACATGTCCGAAACCTGTGTTTAACGGCTAAAAAGTCGACTGAATTTATAGGTATCATTCATACCTTGAGGAAATTCAATGGCAGCTTTACCCAGAAGGTGATCTCTAAAAAAATCAAAAAGTACCTCGTGCTCAACGACTATTTCTTGACGCAGATTCAACCGGCAGAAGGACAGAAAATCAGCGCGTTTTATCCATTGAGATTTCCATCTTTTGACATTTCCCCCTCCGACAATAAATCCAGCAAACAGATAACCATCATCGGTGGGGTTGAAAACCGCCGCAAAGACTTGGTAGGAAGTGTTGGGTTAATGAAACAGCTGGAGGACTTAGACCTTCACTTCGTGTTTTTAGGCAAAAGCGACCCGAACAATGAAGGTGTTCAGCAGTTTAAAGAAACACTTCGAGAAAACGGGCTACTTGATCACGTCACCATGTATGATCATTTTGTGGATGAAAAGGAGTTTGATCGCGTCGTGAAACAATCGGATTTCATCTGGCCCTTGGTGCATCCAGAAACGGAAAGTGCGGTGGAATATTTCCGCAACCAAATTCCAGGAGCGCTGAATGTGGCCTTGGGGTATAAAATCCCTTTGTTGGTGCATGCAGACTATGTACAAGAATGGAAAGACTTAAAGCATGCCGCTTCCTATCGATTGGAAACCTTTCGTTCAGATCTTGAAAAAGCACTCGCCAATCAAGAAGAATTGAAGTCAGACCTCGAGCAAGCGGAAGCGTGTCATCCATCGTTTCAGGAGGAAAATTACCTCGAGTTTATCTTTGGTCACAAGGTAAAAAAGTAACTTTCTTGGATTTCATTCCGAAAAAGTCATGACTTTCTTGGATTTCATTCCGAAAAAGTTCTATTTTTGCCAAAAAACGCTATGATTGTCCGACAAATCCAACATGATGTCCACCAAAAATTTTTTCAAGGTAAGGCGATCATCATTCTTGGCCCTCGTCAAGTAGGAAAAACAACTTTATTGAAACAGCTTGTGCTTGACTATGATACTGCATTGTGGTTAAATGGAGACGACTATGACGTGCAACAAATTTTCAATGAACAGGTAAGTGCCTTAAGAATTCAAGCCTTATTGGGGGATAAAAAAATTCTGATTATAGATGAGGCACAGCGGATCAAGGATATTGGACTGAAAATGAAGCGCATCATCGATACTTTGAAAGATGTGCAGCTAATCGCCACTGGAAGTTCTGCGTTTGAATTGCTAAACTCCTTGAACGAACCATTAACGGGTCGGAAATGGGAATATAGACTGTTTCCTTTTTCGTTTAAGGAAATGGTTGATCACCATGGTTTATTGGAGGAAAAGCGGCAATTGTTGCATCGTTTGGTGTATGGATATTATCCTGAAATTGTCAATTTTCCCGGACAGGAATTAGAGCGATTGAAGCTGTTGACGGATAGTTATTTGTACAAAGACATTTTATCTTGGGATGGAATACAAAAGCCAGATCGAATAACCAAACTATTACAAGCTTTGGCTTTTCAAGTCGGCTCTCAGGTGTCGTATAATGAGCTTGCTCAGCTTTGCAGTATGGATTCTAAAACAGTTGAGAAATACATTTTACTGTTGGAAAAATGTTTTGTGATTTTTCGAATTGGAAGCTTCAGCAGGAACTTGCGCAATGAATTGAAAACAAGCAAGAAAATATACTTTGTGGACAACGGCGTGCGAAATGCGCTTATTGCAAATTTTTCTCCAGCGGAAATGAGACAAGATATTGGCGCGTTGTGGGAGAATTTCTTAATGTCAGAGCGATACAAGCAAAATGAATATGGATCTG